>JAJRWW010000167.1 GCA_024276595.1 Myxococcota bacterium | reverse complement strand
TCCAGGCCGGTGGTCGCTCATGACTCCAGAATCGGGCAGCGCCTGGATCCGGGCAAGTTTTCTGCCGAGGCCCACCGCGGTCAATGCCAAGGAAGGTACGCTCAGATATGTGCGGCGATGAGATAGGCCCAGGTGGCGGCAACCGCCAGCAGGGCCACGGCCCAGGCCACCATGCGGCCCCTGGGCCCCATGGAGAGCTTCGGCGTCCTGCCGAAGATCAGGCGCACCGTTGGAGCCGAAGGATCGTCGGCTGCCGGGTGGAAGAGTCGGAGTCCATGGACGACAACGCCGAGCTCATCCAGAGCATCTGTGATGAGCTGGACATCGACGCCGCTGGGCTGGTGCTCCACGCCGACAACGGGGGGGCCATGAAGGGCTCGACGATGCTGGCAACGCTGCAGCGCTTGGGCATCGTCGCATCTTTCAGCCGTCCAAAGGTCAGCGAAGACAACCCGTACTCAGAGGCCCTGCTCCGAACGCTGAAGTACCGGCCCTGGTACCCTGGCCGGCCCTTCGAGAGCATCGAGCAGGCTCGCCCATGGGTCGCGTCTTTCGTGACCTGGTACAATGAGGAGCATCTGCACAGCGCCATCGGCTTTGTCACGTCCCAGAACAGGCACGCGGGCCGTGACGCGGCGATCCGCGCCAGGCGTCGGCAGGTGTACGCACAGGCCCGCCAGAAGCATTCAGAGCGCTGGAGTGGGCCCACGCGGAGCTGGGACCGGGTCCAGGTCGTACGCCTCAACCCGGACGCAGAAACCAACCACACGGACGAGGCTCATGCCACGGCTGCGCGATCACATAGCAGGCGACTTCATTCTTGACACTCACCATGCACCTACCCTTGCCCTGCAGGCAAGATTCCTCATGGATGGAAGCCAGGTGCTTGCCTCTGACCTCGATTTCGTGGTTCATTTTCCTTATGCGTCGAGGGAATATTGAATCCAACGAGGGAGCGTGGTGGGTCCAAGGGGTTGCCAGCGAGATGAAGCTGGGGCACCCTCGTCGGAGATGGAGCCGCTGCGGACACAGGACCTGCTCGCAGCGCACCGCCCACTACCCCTGGCAGGATGCCATCGAAGCGTCAGACTAGGCGATGACGCCAAGCCCACAGGAGTCTACCGTGTCCTCCCGTCATAGCGTTTGTCCCCTCATCACGCTGCCGCTCCCCCTCCTCCAAGCGCTCTCCCTCGCGGCGGCGGCAAGCCTCATGGTTGCGTCCGGGTGCCGAGGGCCCGCGCGAGCCGATTCCCAGACCCTGCCCACGACCGCAGCGAGGCGGGCTCCCGCCCCAGTCCAGGGGGAAGCCCGCGGCGCGGTCACATCGCAAGCGCATCAGGTACAGAACGGAACGGCATTCTTCGTGGGACTCGGCGCGCGGGTGTCTGTTCCGCCTCGCTGGTGGGTACGCAGAGTCCGGCGGGCGCCGGGTAAGGCTTGGCTGGTGGTCGAGGGGCCGGCTCGACAGCTCTGGGTGGCCCTGGTGGCAGTGCGCGCCAAGAGCCCTGAGGCGGCCATCGCCGCGGCCTGGAAGCGCGCGCGGCCAGGCCTCGCCCTCAAGATCCGCAAGACCATGCGGCCGCCTGCCTCCAGCGGCTGGGACGTGGTGGTGCAGACGGTCTACGTGACCCCCACGGCCAGCCGGCGGATCCGCCTCGCCCTGGCCAGGGGCAAGGGGGGCGCCTACTACGTGGCCCTGCTGAACGCGAAGATCGCGGCCCTGGGCCGCCGTGGGGCCCAGCTCCGGACCCTGCTCGGCAGCCTGAAGGCGCCGGGGATCCTGGAGGAGTCCTTTGCGGGCAAGCCGGCCCGCAAGCTGGACGCCAAGCGCCTTGCGGCACTCGAATCTTTCGTGCGCAAGGCCCGCAAGGCCCTTGGCGTGGTGGGCGCCTCGGTGGCTGTCATCCAGGGGGGGCGGGTGATCTACAAGAAGGGCTTTGGGCTGCGAAAGATGGGCGGCAAGGCGCCTGTCACCCCGCGCACGCTGTTCATGATCGGATCCATCACCAAGACCTTCACGGGCATGGTCATGGCCCGGCTGGTGGACGAGAAGCGGTTCACCTGGGAGACTCCCGTGACCAAGATCTATCCACGATTTGCCCTCGGGGATTCAGCCGTTACGCGCCGGTGCCACATGCGCCACACCCTGTGCGCCTGCACGGGCCTGCCGCGCCAGGACATGGAGTTCCTGTTCGAGTACAAGGGCGCCACGGCCCTAGACCGGATCAAGGTGCTCGCCACCATGCGGCCCACCACCAGGTTTGGAGAGACCTTCCAGTACTCCAACCTCATGGTTGCCGCGGGCGGCTACGTGGCGGCCCACGCCGCCTTTCCGAAGCTCCCCCTTGGCGAGGCCTATCGCCGCGCGCTCACGAGCCGGCTGCTCCGGCCCGCGGGCATGCGCCACACCACCTTGGACATGCGCCACGCCGCGCGCATGAACCACGCCACGCCCCACGCGCCCACCTTGGAGGATCACCCCGCGCCCATTCCCTTGGCATACGAGAACACCGTGGTGTCTGTAGGCCCTGCCGGGGGGGCCTGGTCCAACGTGGAGGACATGGCCCGGTTCGTGCTGCTGGAGCTGGGCCGGGGCCGGACCCCTGAGGGCCGGCGCCTGGTCTCCGCGCGCAACGTGGAGCGCCTCTGGAAGCCTGGCGCTCGCATGGCCGACCATAAGGCATACGGCCTCGCCATGGTCGTGAGCACCAAGCGCCGGATCCGCATCCTGGGACACGGCGGAGGCACGCTGGGCTTCTCCACCAACATGGTGTTTCTGCCCGACCACGGCGTGGGGCTCGTGTCCCTCACCAACGTGGGTGGAGGCAGCGGCGGGTTCAACAGCCTGGTCTTCCGGCGCCTCCTGGAGCTGCTGTTCGATGCCCGGCCCAGGGCCGAGGCCCAGCTCGACTTTGTGGTCAAGGAGCGCGCAAGAGCCCGCGCCCGCGCTGCCAAGCGCATTGATCGCAAGCCCCCGGTAGCCTGGGTTCGACGGTTCGCAGGCACCTACGCGAACCCGGCCCTCGGCCGGATCACCGTGCGCGTGAAGGGCAGCCGGGGAGAGCTGGACGCAGGGGAGTGGCGCGCCCCCATCGCTCGGTTCACCGCTCCTGACGGCGCAGTGCGCCTCATGATCGGCGCTCCCCTTGCCGGGCTTGCCTTTGACCCGGGCCACGCCGCGCCTCACACCGGATCCGGCCGATCGTCACGCGCCCGCCGCACCCTCACCCTGCGCACCGCCCAGCAACGCTACGTGTTCAAAGAGATCCGGTAGCGCAGGGGCCTTCCAGATTCGTGGTAAGCCTCAGAAGGTGTAGCCCACCAGGAGGCGGGCGAGGGCGCCCCATGTGGGGCCCAAGGGAACGGCCTGATTCGCCGTGTGGGCGTAGAGCGCGTCGGGGACGGCCCCGGCAGAGAAGATGTCCTTGTCCGCGGTCCGGGTGGTGTCTCCAGGCCGGTGGTCGCTCATGACTCCAGAATCGGGCAGCGCCTGGATCCGGGCAAGTTTTCTGCCGAGGCCCACCGCGGTCAATGCCAAGGAAGGTACGCTCAGATATGTGCGGCGATGAGATAGGCCCAGTTGGCGGCAACCGCCAGCAGGGCCACAGCCCAGGCCACCATGCGGCCCCTGGGCCCCATGGAGAGCTTCGGCGTCCTGCCGAAGATCAGGCGCACCGTTGGAGCCGAAGGATCGTCGGCTGCCGGGTGGAAGAGTCGGAGTCCATGGACGACAACGCCGAGCTCATC
>JAJRWW010000166.1 GCA_024276595.1 Myxococcota bacterium | reverse complement strand
TGGAAGGCGGCCGCCCGGAGGGGCGCCCGCTCCCGCGGGGCAAGGACACAGCCCAGCGGCGACACTGCACCTGTCCTCCCAGCGTGGACCTGGGTGACTACAGGGCAGACACCTGCAAGAGCGGCTGTCTGAACTGGTACTCCACTTTGGGTGGCCCGGACGCGGGCGAGCCCCTTCCGTGGTTTCTGCGGGGCGGGTGAGAGCCCTGGGCGACATGGGCCAAGTCCTTGACCTGGGAGAGGAATTACTGTATGGCATTGCCCGGAGGCAACCAAAGATGAAAAGCGTTTTTCTTTCGGTTAGCTTGGGGGTTCTCTTCCTTGCGGGTGCTCCAGATCTGCGGGCGGCTCCCCTGGAGCGGGCGCGGCAGGATCTGTGGGGTAAGGACCTCAAGAGGGCGGTGGCCGCCGCCAACCGGCTGGGCCGAGGGCGCAACCCCAAGGCCTTGGATCTGCTGATGGAGTCGCTTCAGCTCGGTGCTCCCACGGAGCGCTGCAGGAGCAGTGGGAGGTGTACGCCCAACCTTGCGGTGGCGCTGGTGGAGGCCATCGCGCGCCATCGGAGCCCCAGGGCGGTCAACATCCTGTCCACCTACGCCCGGAACCGGAACGCCAAGGTGCGGGCGGCGGCGGTGCGTGGCCTGGGGATCCTCCGGTCGCCAAAGCTCGCCAAGAGGGTGGCTGCGGTCGTCATCAGGGCCCTTTCGGACCGAGACGTGCAGGTGCGAATGGCAGGGGCGTGGGTGATCGCCCACCGAACAAAAAAGAGGCTGGTGCTTCCCAGCCGCCAGAAGCTGGAGCGGCTGCTGATCAGGCTGCTGGACAGGGGGGACACCGCGGCCCCTGCCATCGGGTTGGCTGCCATTGGCGGCTACCTCACAGCCCGGCATCTCGCGGTAAACCTCAAGAAGCTGCCCGAGATCACCATCGCCAAGATCTATCGCTCGCTGCTTGTCCGCAAGGACTTCGGGCCAGATCCCATCCGCCAGTGGGTCGTGCGAGCGTTGGCCATGATAAAGGGACAGCACGCCACAGAGGCTCTGGCCAACTATGCCGCGAACCCGCCGATCCCCGGGCTCAGGTCCGTGGTCATGGCGAACCAGTTCATGGAGAAGTAGACCATGCGAAGCCCACTCTCTGTCTCCCGTCGCCCTCTGTACCTCCTGGCTGCCCTCTGGGTCGCGGTGCTGGGGCTGGGCTGTGAGGGCCAGCCCTTCGAGATCAACTACCCGCGAAACGACCCAGGCGCCATTGGCAGGGTCGCCCGGAAGGTGATGCAGGCGCGCCCTCTGATCCACAACGTCTTTGGCAAGCCAATGGTCTTCATAGTGGCCACCCGCCCCAGGGGAATAGTTGCGCTGGACCTGGAGAGCGGGAAGGTTCTTTGGAGAAAGAACATAAACGACTGCTCCTCCAAGATTGTCGTGGGGAGGCGCTTCATTTTCCACCGCAAGGGCAGCACCATTATCATGGCCAGGCACATCCGCACCGGCGAGATCGCCTGGCAGTACCGGTTCAAGTATGGCAACGCCACCGAGCTCTACGGCATGGCCGCCGACGGCGACAACCTGTACTACGTGGCCACCAGCATGTCCACGGGGCGCGCATACGCCCGCTTTGCCGACATCGTCAAGGTGGTGGGCGCCACCGGAAAGGTGGCCTGGAGGCGGCGCGCCCAGGGGCCCCTCGGAGCGCCGGCCGCCCGAAACGGCCTGGTCTTCGTGCCCTACCGTTTCCAGTACCTGTCGGTGCTCGACCACCGCACCGGCAAGGAGGTGGCTCGGGTGTACGTGCGTCACAAGGTCGCCTTTCGCTCGCGCGGCACGCGGCTTTCGCCAATAATGATAAACTACGTGCGGGACTCGCCGGAGGGCATCATTTTTGGCAATGACAACGAAGGGGCGATCCGGTTCAGCGACAAGCTCGTGAGCGGCCTTCAGCCCAAGACGGACTTCTTTGCCATCTCCCTCAAGCGCCAGCGCTCGGTGAAGGCGCGCTACTGGTGGGACGGCTACAAGCCCTCCATGGTGGACTACACGGCGATCGACCGCAACAGGCTGCTCTGGCGCTGGGCAAGGTCTGGCACCGGCTTTGCGGGCGACATGGCCACCTTGCAGTACTACCGCTACTTCTTCGGGTTCCAGGCCTCCACGGGGCTGCTCAAGTGGGCCCACATGCACGAGGCCACGCAGGTCATCTCCACCTCGCATCTGGGTGATGGCATAATCTACATCTCCAGGGAGGGCAGGATAGTGATGCTGGATGCCCGCAATGGAGACCGAGTGTGGGAGCTCTCCACCGGCATTCGCACCCACGGGGCCACCTTCGACGCGGACGGCTTCAAGCCGCCGCAAGGCAAGGTGGTCAAGAACGCTCCCCTGCTGCAGGTGCTCAAGCAGGTCATCGCGGAGCCAGATCTGCAGTTCCAGGACGCAAAGATCTTCGCAGTGACCCAGCTCGTCAAGGTGCCCGGCGCGTCCATATCGAGGGTCCTGCTCAAGCTCGTCAACGCCCCCAAGACGCCGGTGGCCGTGCGCCGTGTGGCAGGGGATGTGCTGGTGAAGCGAGCCACCCGGGCCTCCCTTCCCATCTTCCTCGCGGCCCTCGGGAGGCGCTACGACTTCCTGAAGGGCACCGTTCCCAAGGGTGTTGGCATCGTGGCCAGGGCTCTCGGGCGCATAGGCTCACCCAGAGCAGTGCGCCCCCTGCTCGCGCACATGCAGGAGCCGTTCACACCTTTTTCGGCCCTGGAGGAGATAGTCGGGGCGCTGATCAAGATAGGCGACAGGCGAATTGTCTGGCCATTTAGCCAGTTTCTGCTCACCTACCGAGCCGACTCGGCCTTTGCTCCCCAGATCAACATCTTGACTACCATGGCGAGCGCGCTCATCAAGATGGGTGGGCGGAGCGAGCGACAGGTGCTTACCTTCGTGGCCCAGGATCACCACACCTTGCCCCAGCTCCGCCAGTACCTCCAGAGGGAGCTCGGCAAGACGAGCCGGTAGGCGGCCTTCGGCTCTACTCTTTTGTTTTCTTGCATACGGAACGCGGCGCCCTTAATTGCGCTGCCGGCCTGGCTTTTTTGTGATACTCTTTCATTCTTCGAGGTGGACGTATGGCTTTTGTGAGAATGGATCGAAGAAACCACTGCTAAGGAGGGGACCTTGAGAAGTGCTTTCGTGATCGTGTTGGCCGTGACCCTGGGGGGGGTGTCTGTGGGATGTGCGAAGAAAGATGATGGCAGCAAGGATAAGAAAATCGGGAGTCTGGAGGCCAAGCTGCAGCAGGCCACCGAGCGAGAGACCACCCTCAAGGGTGAGCTCCAGCAGCTAAACCAGCGGATCACCAGGCTCCAGAACGACTTCAAGATCTACAGCCAGAAGCCCTGCGAGTTCGAGCTGGATCCCATCGAGTACACCATAGCGAAGAAGCCGACAGGGGCCATGTACATCCCGAAGCCCATGGGAGGTCCCAGAAAGGCTCCGCCCTCCTCTGGCACTCCGGCGGCGTTGAAGAGCTGGAAGCAGAAGGCGGCCATGTCGCGCTACGGCATCAAGCGCTGCTACGTGAACGCCGCCAAGAAGAGCGCGTCCTTGCAGGTGGGGACGCGGCGGGTGAAGCTCAAGTTCACCATCAACCCTTCTGGCCGCATGGGCCGGATCATGGTCATCCCTCCCATCGGTGCCGGCTTTGAAGGCTGCATTCGAAGCCTCCTCCGGAGGTGGCGTTTTGCCCGGTTCACCGGTGGGGCCAAGACCTTCACCCTCAGGCTGAACCTGAGACCACAGTAGCACTGGTTGCTCAATGGCCAAGGACGGACGCCTCACCAAGCGCCAGCTAAAGAAGCTCGTCAAGGAGCAGTCTGGCGCCGTCAAGAAGGATCCGAACAACCTGGTGGCGAGGCTCAAGCTTGCCGGAGCCCTCAAGGAGCTGGGCAAGGGCAAGGAGGCGATCAACCACTACCAGGCGGTGGCGAAGGCATACGCCAGCACGGGCAAGCTCGTGCAGGCCATCTCGGTGTACAAGGGCATCCTGGAGATCAAGCCAGGACACCAGGACGCCGAGTCGGCCCTGTCAGAGCTCTCGGCGAGGCGCGCTCAGGAGATCAAGGCCAAGTCCATGCCGCGCCTGCAGCAGCAGGATGACGGCCGATGGGTGATGCCCACTCAGGAGGATGTCTCGGAGGAGGAGGGGACTGACCCAGGCGCCGGGCCCACATCCAGGCCAAAGCTCTCCACGCCATCGGTGCTGCGTCTCCCGGCACCCCTGCCCACGGGCTCGGCGCCTCCCCGAAGGCGCCGTGGCCGCCGCACGCGATCCAGCGTGGCCGGTCTGGGGACGCCCTCCAGCCCGACCATGGAGGGCGCAGACGACATCCCCGGCGACGCGGCATCTTCTCAGCCCGACGGCTTCCAGCCATCGCTCCCGAGCCTGGCGGAGCACGAGTCGCCGGGACCTGGCGTGGAGCCCCCGACGCCCCCGCCTCCTCCTCGGGCCCCTGGTGAGATCCGAGAGGGGGCCATCGACTCCGTGCCGCCACCACCTGCCTCCTCCCGGGATCGCGACCTGTCCGCACCTTTGCCGGAGAACCCCACCAAGGAGCGCGATCTTGCCGCCGAGGCCGCCCGGAGCGAGGCCGAGCTGGCGGCCATGGATCCGGCCATGACCACGCAGCAGGACGTGGTGGCCTGGAGCCCCGAGGATGAGCACCTTGTGCTCACCGCGGAGGCGCCACCTCCACAGGAGCGCGAAGGCTCGCCGCCAGAGGACGACCCGGAGGAGCCCACCAGCCCGGGGCCCACCGGGTACACCGAGACCATTCGGAAGTCTGCTGTTGGCATCGACGTGAGCGCGGCCCTCTCCAGCGCGGCCCCCTCCGGCGGGGGAGGCGACGCTCCTCGCGCCCACCCTGGTCCGCGTCGCACCCTCATGGGGGTGCCGACCCCCGGGATTCCGGAGCTGCGCTCCTCGCCACAGGAGGGGCTGGAGGAGGCGCCGGCGTCCGAGGAGGGCCGTGGGCGCCCGCCGTCGCCCTCGAGGCTCACACCGGTCCCGGAGGGCTCCCCAGACAGCAAGCGCACCGTCCAGATGGATCGGCCGCCGGAGATGCCCGGGGAGATGGAGGAGCCCCGGAGTGAGGAGCCGGCCCAGGTCTTGGGGGCTGAACCTGGGGGTGCTGAGGCGCCTGGTGGGGAGGCTCTCGCGCAGAGCCTCCATGGAGCTGCCACTGGCCAGGCCCTCGGTGAGGCCGATGAGGTCTCCACCGACGGGTCAGAGGACACCCTGGGCGACGTCTTTGACGAGGAGGAGGCTGCCTTCTGGAGTGAGCTGGAGGGGGCGAGCGGCAGAGCCGGCTCGGGTGGCGCGGGGCGGGCGGCGCTCGACTCCGACCCCGCCTCCAGCGCCGGTGGTGCGCAGCCCTCGCCTGCGCAGCCATCGCCCCCCAGGCACACCCTCAAGGCATCTCCCGCGCCGGTGCCCGAGGCACGCACTCGCCAGGAGGTTGCTCCCGCATCCGACCCCGAGGACGGAGAGGGCGCCGTGGCTGGCTCTGACGCCACATCCGAGCAAGGGGGCGGGCAGCGCGCACCTTCCAGGATGACCCTTCCCATGGGCGCCGCCGCCATCAAGCGCGCCGTGGAGGAAGAGAGCGGCGAGGAGCCGGCCGGCGACTCGGCGCAGCCCAAGGGCGCGGCAGTGGTTCGGCTGGAGGACATCGCCCTGTTTCGGGATCTGAGCGAGTCCTCGAGGGAGATGCTCGCATCGAGGCTCATTCGGCGCGAGGAGTCTGCGGGAGCGGTGGTGGTTCGCGAAGGAGATCCTGGCAACGCCCTCTTTGTCGTGAGCTCCGGGCGCGTCACGGTCACCAAGAGGGGACGTTCAGGGGGAGAGGTGGAGCTGGCCTCCCTGGGGCCTGGGGCCTTCTTCGGGGAGTTCGCGTTGCTCTCGGACCGCAAGCGCCACGCCACGGTCACAATGTCAGAGCCGGGGGTCCTGTTCGAGATCTCCAGGAAGGTCATCGCGGGGCTCACCAAGAGCGATCCCTCCTTTGGCAGCACGCTGCGTCAGTTTTACAGGCGTCGCCTGCTGGGGACCCTGGTTCACTCGGCCCCCTTCTTCGAGCCCCTCACCCCCAAGGAGCGAGAGGCGCTCATGGGGCGCCTTCGTTTCAGGCGTATCGCCTCCGGGACCAAGATCATCACCGAGGGGGAGCCCGGAGGCGGCTTCTTCTTGATCCTCATTGGCGAGGTGGAGGTCACCCGGACCCGCGATGACGGATCCGTTGAGGTCCTGTCGAAGCTGGGCGACGGGTCGTACTTCGGCGAGATGTCGCTGCTCAAGGGGGGCAACGCGGTGGCCACGGTGACCACGGTCACCCCCACGGAGATAGTTCAGCTCGCCGCTGCGGAGTTCTACCGCATCCTGAGCAGGTACCCTCAGATCTGGGAGGAGGTGAACCTGGAGGCCAAGCGGCGGGAGCTGGCCAACCTCCAGATCCTCTCAGGTCGCCGTCCGGATGGTGGCCCCAGCGATGACAGCGTTGTGATGTAGCGAGCCGCAGGGTGTAGCAGCCCCTGGAGGGCGCTAGTCGGAGGTGGGGGCGGAGAAGAAGAATGCCTGGTTGGGATCGTCGCTGTGGGCCGGCAGGGGGTTGGAGTCCTCGGTAGTCCCGGAGCTGGACCCGGATGGGTTGGCCGGCAGGGGGTTGGAGTCGCCGGTGGGGTCGTCGGATGCGCTGGAACCGGCGGGGCTGGCCGGCAGGGGGTTGGAGTCCTCGTTGATACCCGAGGCTGTGCTCCCGGATGCGGGGAGCGGGTTCGAGTAACCATGCTCGTCGGTGATTCCAACAGCGCCCACGTTGGCGTTGCCGCCTGTGCCCATGGAGGGCCCGGAACTCCAGCTCCCGCCCAGGGAGGCCATTGGGCCCAGGTCCAGGCCGGCGAGGCGGCTTCCAAGCTGGCCGAGGTGGCCGGAGCAGAGCATCTCACCGTCCTGTACCAGCACCACCATCCCGCGGGTGGACTGCACGAGCAGGATCAGGTCTGGAGTGTCCCAGTCGGCGCCGAAGAAGTCGTCGCAGGTCATGAGATCCACTGGCAGCGCTGCGGCATCGACCACGTCACTCGGGATGGGCTGCTCGGCAGCCGGCTCGGTGCTCCCCAGGGCGCCAGAGCGCTCCCCGTATGGGCCGGGAGGGCTGCTGCCCGCGCACCCCATGGAGACAAGCGTCAGAATGCTGATGACCAGAATGTGTGCAGATGTTTTCATTGCTCGGTCCTCTATCATGCTGGGCTGGACAGGCCGTACTTTTTCACTAGCTGGCTGAGCCGTGGTCGCTTCATCTTCAGAAGCGTCGCGGCGCGGGTGATATTCCCGTTTGTCTGTCGCAAGGCTCGAAAGATGCACTCCTGCTCGATCCGGATCTTGTACTCACTCAGGGAGAGACCCTCGTTGACGAGCGAGGTGTAGGGATCTGCCGCCTGCTGCCGTGGCGGCGCCGAGTGCTTCTTTGTGGCACTGGGAGACTCCGGCTCGGTCGCCTCCGCAGGAGGTGCCTCGTGGGTGGCGGCGGGGCGCTGAGTGGGCGAGACCTGCACCCGGGCCGAGATGGGCTCCACCGGAGCGAGGGGCCAGGACTGCTCGGGCAAGAACTCCCGGAGGTCCTCGGGGAGGATGGTCTCTCCGTCGCTGAGCAGCGACACCGACCTCAGGACATTCTGCAGCTCCCGGACATTGCCGGGCCAGGCGTGCCGCTGTAGCTGCTCGGCGGCCTCGGGGCTGAGGGCTCTGCGAGGGCACTCACCGTCGTCGGCCATCTTGTCCAGGAAGGTCTCTGCCAGCAGCGCGATGTCGCTGGCGCGGTCCCGCAGGGGGGGCACCTCGATCTGGAAGGCCTTCAGGCGATAGTAGAGATCTTCACGGAAGGTGCCGTCCTGCACCATGCGCTCCAGGTTCTGGTGGGTGGCGCAGACGATTCTCACGTCCACCCGGATGGGCGCGGTGCCGCCAACGCGCTCGAACTCCTTCTCCTGGAGCACTCGGAGGAGGGCCACCTGGGTCTTGGGGGAGATGTCGCCGATCTCGTCCAGGAAGATGGTGCCACCATTGGCCACCTCGAAGCGCCCCTTCTTTCGCCGAGATGCGCCCGTGAAGGCGCCGCGCTCGTGGCCGAAGAGCTCGCTCAAAAGGAGGCTCTCCACGAGGGCGGCGCAGTTGACCTTGACGAAGGGCTTTGCATGTCGGGGGCTGTTTCCGTGGATGGCCTCGGCGATGAGCTCCTTGCCAGTGCCGCTCTCTCCCCTGATGAGCACGGTGGAGTCCAGGGGGGCGATCTTGTCCACCCTGTCGAAGACCCGGATCAGCTCGCTGGACTCGCCCACAATGCGCTGGTACCGCTCAAAATGCCGGGTGGAGCGCTGCGCGGTCTGTCTCCCGTCACGCTCGGGCAGGCGCTGGCCCATGGCGGCAGCGGCAGGCAGGGCTCGCTCCTCCCCGGAAGCGGCGGGGTCCGACGCGCGCCGCTGCTGGGGGACATCCACACCCATGAGCCGCAGGAGCGCGCTCCGGCGGGGGTGGGAGAGGTAGCCCTGGACGAGCTCGGGAGGGATGCTCTTTCGCAGCCTGGCTTCGATGGATCGAGCCTTGTCCAGGGCCGCGGCGGCGTCCCTCGAGTTGCCCGCGCGGTCGTGGAGCTGGCTGAGGAGAGCCAGCGTGGACCAGATGCCGAAGGGATCTCCCGCCCGCTCGTACAGGTCCTTCGCCCTGTGGAGGGCGCGGGATGCGGCGTCCAGGTCGTCGCTCTCTATCGAGAGGGCCTCTCCCTGGAGGGCGAAGGCCTCGGCGCGAGTCTTCAAGGAGGGGGACTCGGTGAATGCGGCGGCGATGGCGCTCGCCTCGGTGGCGTCACCAAGGGCAAGCCTGGCGCGAGCGAGCTGCAGGGCAGCGGTGGCCGTCTCGTCGCTCTTGCCGGCCTCTTCGGCCTGGTTCCACGCGGTCCTGAAGAGCTCCTCTGCCTCCTTGGGGCGGCCGTAGAAAACGGCCAGCTTGCCCTGGAGCACCTGGGCGAACAGGGGGGTCTGCGAGTCGTCCTTGGCGTCCACCAGGCTCGCAGACAGGTCCAGCATGGCCTCGGCGCGCACGACGTCGCCCAGCTCCAGGTGTAGATCGCCGAGATCCAGGGCCAGCCACGAGAGCCAGCTCTTGTGGCCCAGCTTCAGAAAGGTCTGGATCGCGTCGTGGAAGAGCTGGAGCGCCGAGGTGTAGTCTCTACGCCAATGCGCGAGCACGCCCAGGTTCTGCAAGCAGAAGGCGCGGTGCGGGTAGTCCTGGGAGGACTCGGACGCGGGGAGACCGGCGCGGTAGCACTCGGCGGCGGCGGCGTAGCGCCCCTGGCGGAGGTGGGAGATGCCCAGGTTGATGAGGGCCCGGATCTCCTCTGGGATGATATTCGCCGACCGGCTCTCCTCCAGGTTGGCCGCGAATATCTTCCCGGCTGCGGAGTAGTCGCCCTGCTCCAGGAGCACCTTGCCCAGGGTGTTTCGCGCCTTGATTGCGGGCAGCGGGCTGTCTGCGGTGGGGCGATCCAGCACGCTGGCCACTGTCTGCCGAGCCTCCTGGTGGCGCCCCTGCAAGTAGGCCAGCTCCGCCAGGTCCGACAGGATGAGCGCCTCCTCCAGAGGAGAGTCGTCGCCCAGCAGGTCGAGGGCCCTCTCCAGGCTGAGCCTGGCCTGGGAGAAGTCCCCCTGCTGGAGGTGAAGGTGGCCCATGTGGCGCACCAGCCGGGGCTCCACCGGGGAGCGTTCGGCCAGGCGAGCCGTGAGCTCGATGGCTCGCTCGTACTCACCGGTCAGCTCCAGCAGGTGGCAGAGGCGCTCCTGGAGATCGTGCAGCAGGTCGCATTCATCCAGGCGGTCCGAGGCCCGTTCGTACAGGTCGATGGCGCGGTCGTAGGCAAAGGCTATCTCCAGCCGTTCGCCCGCCTGCAGCGCCACCTCTGCCGCGCGCTGGGCGTCTCCAACTCCCTGCAGCAGGTGCTCTGCGGCGGAGACATCGTCACCACGCGCCAGCAGATCCTGGCCGATGATGGAGTGGAGCCTGGACAGCTCCTCCGAGGCCATCTCCTGGATTATCGCCTCCTGGTCGGAGGTGGACTTGTAGCCCAGCTTCAGGTCGCCGTCCTCGATGCTCGACAGCAGCACGTCCGCCTTCATGATCTGGTCGGTGGCTCTCGCCAGGCGGGCGCCAGAGAGCTTGGCCAGGCGTCCGAGGGTGCGCGGGCTGGCGGGACGCCCCAGCACCGCCAGGGCTCGAGCGAGCTGCCGAGCTCCAGCCGGGAGGTCGCCGACTCTGCCCAGCAGCAGGGCGTCGGCATCGGAGGGGGGCGGCTCGAGCAGAGCCTCCAGGTGGCGTGGGTTGCCGCCTGTGACCTCCACGAAGCGGTTGACCACGTCCGGGGATGTCAAGAAGGCCTCCACGCCTGCGCGGTCGAGCCCCCTGAGGGTCAGGTGGGTGTGGGATACCCCGGACAAGAAGCGGGGGCCCACGGCAGTGCCGCTCTCGGAGCAGCGCTCGGAGAGCACGAACAGCCCCTTGAAGTGGGAGCGTGCGTCTGGGCGACGGAGCTCCGGGGAGCCGCAGAGGGTGCTGAGCAGGTGGGCCAGCAGTCGGAGGCTGGCGTCGTCGGCGAGCTGCAGGTCATGCAGTATCACCACCGGAGCGCGCACCTGGGCGACGGTGGTGAGGATCTCCCCCACGGACTCGTACAGGAGGGTGCGGCGGTCCTCCCAGCGGGCGAAGCGGAGGTCCCCATCAGCCCCGCCGTCGTCGGACGGGTCTCCCGCGGGCAGCAGCCCCGACTGGAGGTTTCCTCCGGACACGGCCAGGCCGGGCATCCCTCCGCCAGAGAGGCCGTCGATGATCTCCATGGAGCGAGATGCCTGGAAGAGGGCGGGCGCCAGGTCGGCCAGGTAGCCGGATGCCTCGCGGACCACCTCCAGGAAGGGCTGGTAGGCGGTGTGGTCCTGGCGGCAGCGTCCCTCCAGGACGCACACGCCGGCCAGGCGCAGACGTCGTTTGAGCTCCAGCAAGAGCCTGGACTTCCCCACCCCGGAGGGGCCCTTCACGAGCAGGGCGTGGCCGCCCTCCGAGGCGGAGCGCTTGTAAAGCTCGCCCAGCTTGGCCAGCTCCGACTCGCGGCCCACGCACATGGCGCCCAGGGTCGGCTCGGAAGAGTAGTTGGCTCCCAGCTCAGCCATGGGTCATCTCGACTCGCGGAAGCGGCAGCGGCGCGGATATGTGTTGTCGTGACATGGCGTTAATTCTGAGATCATGCCACAGGTTTATGCAAGATGTATTCCCAGGCCACAGGCCTTGTGAACGCTCGCGCGCAGGAACGCGGGGAGTGGGGATATGGCCACCAGGGACGGAAAAGACCATGATTATAGACTGCTTGAGTCTGGTGGGGTGGGGAGGTCAGGCGCTGCTCAGCCTCCAGAAAGGCGACAAAAAATTAACACCCAGGATCAAGATGTCCCAGGAAACCGCGGGATCTACGGCGGGCGCGTGCGAGCTGCGCCCTTGGACACTGCGCTCAACAATCGCGCCACCTTCACTGGATATCATGGAGACGACTCCTTGGGTAGTCAATGAGTCAATGCCCCAGGCTCGATCCGAGAAGCCGCGGCCGCGGCGCCGCCACCGCGCTTGCAGGGGCAGGCGGGAAGCTGGCCGCGTCCACGGCGCAGGCCTCGGCCATGGCGCGGGCTCGCGCCCACCAAAACTTTATCGCCGAACGCGAACTTGCGACTCGCGTTTGCGAGTGCCGGCCGAAGGCCCAACCGTGCGACATAGATTCGGAGTCACGGAGCGTAGCGAAGTGACAACGAATCGATCCTAGTCAATGCCAGCAAGCTGCTTGACAAACGAACTGGTCGATGCAGGACTGCTGCCCTGGAGGTGAGACCGCACTCCCATGCCTGGCCCCACGGATTTACACCGGCTGCTTGGCGCTCTGCACCAGGGGCGGGTTGGTCTGAGCCTGGACACCGCGCACCTGTGCTACCTGGTGGTCCTCCGGGTGCGGGCGGCGCAGGGCAGCCTCGCGTCCTTCACCGAGGAGGACCTCTTTGACCTGTACCTCCAGGTCTGCGAGCTCATCGAGCCGGACACGGCCAACCCAAAAAAGCGCGCCACGAACGCCATCGCCCACCTGAGGGAGCAGCGTCTCCTCCGCAGGGTGGATGGTGCCGGCCTGGTGCGGCCTGGGGAGTACACCCTCACCCGGCTGGCAGTGGCTGTGGTGGACTTCTTCGTCGAGGACGAGACGCTCACCACCGAGAGCCTGACGGTGCTCACCCGGGCGTTGACCTCCCAGCTCGGCGCAGTCCTCGCTGACGCCCGCAAGGCGACCACTGAGCGGGACTGGCGCATCGGTGTGCTGGAGCCCCTGCGGGTCACGGTGAGCGACCTGGTCTCGGGTATCGAGAGGCGGCAGCGGGGAATGGACGCTCAGCAGGAGGAGGTGCGGGAACGGATCAGCGCCCTGCTCCAGGAGGACTGGTTCGCGGCGGTGGACGACTGCGAGCAGCTCCTGGAGGACACATCCACCACCCTGCGTGAGCTGAACGAGGTCCTCATGCGGGACACCACCCATCTGCAGGCCCTGCTTCACGACATCGAGCAGGTCGCCGCGGCGGCCACGTCCGAGGAGGCCGTGGACCAGGTGCAGCATGTGCAGGAGCACCTGGACCGAGTGGCGGCCTGGGGGGGAGACCGGCAGCGGGCATGGTCCGACTACTACCAGTTCGTGCAGCGCTACCTGCGCGGGGTGGTGCGCCTGGATCCGGACCGGGCGGTCAGCCAGCGGCTGCGCGACCAGCTCGCCAGCTTCGCCCACCGCCCCTTTGCCTTCAACGTGGCAGATGAGCCATCCATCCGGCTTCTGCGTGACGAGCAGGGGAAGGTGGAGCGGCCGCCCGTTACAAGCCCTGGCGCCGACAGGGAGCGCCTCCCGGAGCTGGTGGATCCCGATCCGGCCCCCCTCGCCCTCAGGAGGAGCGTGGAGGAGGCTCTTGGGGCCGGCTGCCAAACACTGGCGGCTGTCGAGACCCGGGTGCTCGGTGCTCTGGCCGCCCCAGAGCGTTACTGCGCCGCCGGCCGGGTGGCGAGCCTGGTGGCGGAGCGGGTCCAGGTGTCCTCTCCCCTGGAGCGCACCTGGACCCCCCTCGGGGAGCTGGACATCACCATGGAGGACTGGTCCCTCGGTCCCGTGGAGGAGCAATGATCGAGCAGCCGTACGTCTCCCTGGAGGACGTGGTCCAGGACCCCGTCTTTCCGGACGTGGACATCGCTCTTCGCAGGGGGCGCCACATCGACCTGGAGGACTCGGAGTGGTTCGCCTTCCTGGCGGACGCCCAGAGCCACCTGGAGGATCTCTACCGGCGCTTCGGCTGCGAGCTCATCCGGGTGGCGGACGGCTACTTCTACCTTCTTCCATCGGGTGATCGCCTGGGCCGACGCCACCTCTCCCGGGGGGAGATGCTCGTGGGACAGGGGCTGGCTCTCATGTACCTGGATCCTGCCACGGTCAAGGCTGCGGGGGTCGTGCCCGTGGCTCAGCTACTGGAGCTGCTGACCAGCCTCGTGGGGCGAGACAGGCTCATCCAGATGCTCAACTTTCGCAAGCGGCCCCCCAAGGATGAGCGCGTCGCCGAGGAGACCGCCCGGAGGGAGGTCTCCAAGGCCCTGCGCGGCCTGGAGCGGCTCGGGTTCCTGGAGCGCCTGGCAGAGGAGGAGATCCGCCTCAGGTCGCCGCTCATGCGTTTCGCGGACCCGGTGCGAGGGCTCACGGACCCGGCTCAGGCCCTGGCGAGGCTGGTGGAGCGTGGAGAGGTGCTCCTGGAGGGGGACGACCAGGGCTCCGCGGGTGAGCTCGAGGAGGCCCTCCCGCCCGAGCATGAGGGCAGGGAAGGGGATCGTCGGAAATGAGCCGTGCTCGTGCCGCCGCCTTTGCCCTGGTCAACTGGAAGGGCGTCTTTTACGAGCGGTACCTGCTCGACGAGCACGTCACCGCCCTGGAGGGGGCCAACGGGGCTGGGAAGACCACCGTCATGATCGCGGCCTACGTGGTGCTGCTGCCCGACATGACCCGTCTGCGGTTCACCAACCTGGGCGAGTCGTCCGCGACCGGAGGGGACAAGGGGATCTTCGGGCGCCTGGGCAACCCCGACAGCCCATCCTACTCGGCCATCGACTTTCGCCTCGGAGGCGGGGAGCGCTTGCTGGCCGGTGTGCACCTGGAGCGGCGCTCCGAGCCCACCGTGGACCTGACGCCCTTCGTGGTGGTCGGGCTGGGTGAGGACGTGGCCCTGCAGGACGTCCTGCTGGACCGTGGCGACGTGGACGTGGTCCCAGACCTCAACCGCCTGAGGGAGCTGGCGGCCCTGGCTGGCGGGCGCCTCCGGACCTTTTCCAAGGCCAGCGACTACTTTGCGCTCCTGTTCGACCGCGGCGTGACCCCGCTCCGCCTCACCGGCGACGAGGAGCGCACAAAGCTCAACGAGATGCTCCGAACGAGCATGGTGGGAGGCATCTCGCGCGCTCTCACCGGCGGCCTCAGGGAGTTTCTCCTCAAGGCGGAGACAGGGCTCGCCGACACCCTCAAGCGCATGCGCGGCAACCTGGACTCCTGTCGCAGGACGCGGCTGGAGGTGGAGGCGGCCCGGCGCATGGAGCAGGAGATTCACGGTGTCTACGAGGCCGGACACGGGATGTTCGTGGCCGCGCTTCACGCCACCCGCGAGCGCGCGGAGGAGCACCGGCAGCGCCTGGAGCACGCGAAGGAGGAGCTGGCGGCGGCACAGGAGCTGGAGCGGTCGCTGGCCGCCAGGCTCGCCGACAGGGCGCGAGAGCACCAGGTGGTGAAGGATGAGCTGGAGCGCGCCGTGGAGGAGCTGGAGCTGGCGCGCAGCACTCTGGAGACCCTCCGGGGGGCAAACACTGTCGCTCGCCGCATCGCCCAGAGGGAGGCCACTAGGGTGGACGTGGCCGAGGCCGCGAGGCGGGCCATTGCCGGTCGAGACGGGCGTCGAGAGGAGCTGAAGGTCGCCCGCGGGCGCAGGGCCCAGGCCCAGGCCCAGGTGAAGGCTGCGTCCCTGGGGCTGGCAGACTTCCAGGCCGGTATGGACGAGCTCCACAGGCGCGCCGCTGCCCACAAGCGGGCCGCCAGGAGCCTGGAGGAGGCACGCAGCGGGCTGGGCCAGGTGGACCTGCGGCCGGAGACGGTAGCCGAGGCTCTGGCCGGGTGCGAGCGCAGGATCCAGGAGCTCGACCGGGAGATGGTCCTCTCGGACCGCCTCCTCTCCACCGCAAGGGAGCGGCGGCGTGAGCACGGGGAGGTCACCCGGGCCCTGGCTGAGATGACGGAGGGAGCGGTGGACGCAAAGGGGGCTCTGGACCTGGCCCGGCGCACCCTGGTGGAGCTGCACGGCCTGGAGACCCTGGTGGCCGAGCTGCCGCAGATCCCCGGCCGCCTGGAGCGGGCGCGGGAGCTGGCCGGGCGCCAGCAGGGGGTTCGCCAGAGGGCGAAGCGGCTCCGGAGCGAGGACCAGCCGCTGAGGTCGGCCCGGGAGGTCCGAGACGCCTTTGCCGCCACGGATGCGGCCCTCGAGGTCGCCCGCGGGGAGGCGGCCGAGCAGCGGGAGCTGGCCGCGGAGGCTGGCGCACGGCTCCAGGAGGCGCGGGCAGAGGCGGATGAGCTGGAGGAGCGCCTCCCCCGCTGGGGGGCGCTGCGGGACACCGCCGCAAGGCTGGAGGCGACCTGGGAGCTGCCTGCGTGCAGCAGGTCGGACCTGGAGATCCTCATGGAGCACATGCGCGCCAGGTTGGACGAGCTCGGGAAGCTCCTCCAGGAGCGCCTGGCGCTGTCTGAGAGCCTGGAGGAGCTGGCCGACAGGCTGGAGCACAGCGGCGGAGAGTTTGGCGATGACCTCCTTCGGGCTCGAGACACGGTGGACGGGGAGCTCCTGGTGGGGCACTTCGACCATGTCCCCCCGGACGACGCCGGGCTGTACGAGGCGCTCCTGGGGCCGCTCACGGATGCCATCGTGGTGGATGACGCCCTGGCGGCGGCTCGGAGGCTGGCGGCTGAGGATGAGCGGCCCCCGAGCGTGTGGTTGGTGGATGGGGAGACGGTGCTCGCGGTCGATCCCCTCGGCGGCGGTCACGAGCGGGTCGCCGACAGCGTGATCGTGCCCTCAGCGGCCGGGGTCAGGCTTTCGCGGGTACCTCGCTGGCCCACCCTGGGCCGCGAGGCCCGAGCTCAGCGAGTGGCCGAGGTGCGGGAGGATCTGCTGCGCGTGGGAGGAGAGATCGACGACCTGCGCGCCAGGCAGCGGCGCCTGGAGGGAGATCTGGACAGCGCCATGAGCCTGCTGGCGCAGGCGGACCTGCTGGAGCGCGGAGATCCGGAGCCGCTGCTGGCAGCGGCACGAAGGAACGAGGAGAGCGCCGGCAGGAGCCAGCGACGCCGCCTCCGGCGGGCGGAGACAGCCCAGGAGATGGTCGCCGAGCTGGGGAGCAGGCGGGAGGCTCTCGGGTCCCTGCTGGCAGAGTCTCACCTGCTGGATCTCGAGGACCAGCGGGAGGTGGTCTCCGCGCTGGAGGAGCGTCTCTCTGCGGCCCGGGCGGCCAGCAAGCGGTTGGAGCGGGTGGGTCACCTCGTCGCCGTGGTGGAGAAGGGCATGGACGTGCTCCGGGTTCCTCCTCCGACGGACGAGGATCTGGACGAGATCAGGGTGACCCTGGAGGAGGCTCGGGAGGCGCGGGACGCCCTGCTGGGGCCGGTGGAGGCGCTGCGCTACCTGGAGGCCAACAGCGCGGCCCTCGGCTGGGCAGACGCACTCGATGCGCTGGAGTCCAGGAGGTCGCTTCGTCCCGCCCTGGAGGAGCAGCTCCAGCGGGCGGAGCAGGAGCTAGAGCATACCGAAGCGGAGGAGCAGAGGCTCGACGGTGAGCTGGAGGCAGCCACGGCGCGGGCGCAAAGGGCCCAGGCGGCCCTGGAGCAGCTCGACGCCGCCCTCGCCCTCGACAGAGCACAGCTCGATGACCTTGGCGTGGAGGACCCGGGCGACGAGGCCCTGTCGGCGGCGGAGGCCAGGCTGGAGGACCTGCGCCCGAAGGTGTCGGCCCTCGATGGGCGAGAGCGATCCCTCGGTGGCCAGGTGGCCGAGGCGAGGGTGCGTCACGAGGGCCAGCTTGCCCAGGTGGAGCTCCTCGAGGCGAGGCTGGAGGAGGAGCTGGCCCAGTGGCGTCCGGTGGCAGCCCGCTGGGAGCGCTTGCGGGACGAGGCGGAGCATGAGGACCTGCTGCGCTCCGCCATGACCCCTGCCGTCCTGGAGAGGACGCGCGCCGCGGGCTCGGTGAACCTGTACCAGGAGGCCCGGAGCAGGGGTGACCTGCTGGTGGAGCGGCTGGCCCATGCAGAGGGTGGAGCGGACAAGGCGGAGGAGGTGAGGGCCTGGCTGGACCGCACCAGCCAGGACTTCGGGCTCGCGTACCTGCGAGCCTGGCTGGATGCCCGGGAGTGGCTCCGCCAGCGCGTCCCGCCGCAGATCGCGGAGATGGACGACCCCCTGGAGACCCTGGCGCGGGTGCGGGAGCACCTGGGGCGGCTGCAGGAGCGGTTGGAGCAGCAAGAGAGGAACCTGCGCGGCCAGTCGGAGGACGTGGCTCGCAACATCGAGACCCAGCGCCGCAAGGCGCGCCGAGAGGTGAGCCGGCTAAACGCGGAGCTCCGTAGGGTCCGCTTTGGAAGCATCCACGGGGTGCAGATCCAGGTGCGGCCGGTGGAGAGCCGCGAGCGGGTGCTCCTGGCGCTCAGGGAGGGGGTCGCCCAGCAGCTCCTGTTCCAGTCCGACATGGCCATCGAGGACGCCATGGCAGAGCTGTTCAGGCGCTATGGGGGCGGCCAGATAGGTGGCAAGCGCCTGCTGGACTACCGGGAGTACCTGGATCTGCAGGTGGAGGTGAGGCGCCAGGGGGGCCAGCGCTGGGAGCGAGCCAACCCCACGCGCATGTCGACCGGGGAGGCCATCGGCGTTGGGGCGGCGATAATGATGGTTGTCCTCACCGCCTGGGAGCGCCACGCAAACCTGCTGCGCGCCAAGCGCTCCTCGGGGACCCTGCGCCTGCTGTTTCTGGACGAGGCGAACCGCCTCTCCCAGGACAACCTGCGGGTGCTCTTCGAGCTGTGCGAGGCCCTGGAGCTGCAGCTCCTCATCGCCGCACCGGAGGTGGCCCAGGCAGAGGGGAACACCACCTATCACCTGGTGCGCCAGGTGGACTCTACTGGACAGGAGGTGGTCCGCGTCACGGGGCGTAGGACCTTGCGGGGAGAGCGTCTTGTGGGATGAGGAGGCGTCGAGGCTCGCGCTGCTGGAGCTCTGGGCCACCGGCTCGCTCAGGCGCAGGCGCTCCCAGGGCGAGAGCTGGGACGAGCTGGCGCGTCTGCCCTGGACTCGACGCAGCTCCCGGCAGGGCGAGCTGCTCCTCCATGAGGCCCACAGGGGGGACCTGGAGACCCTCCTGGACCGCTGCTTCGTGGGTTGGCGGGAGGTGCTTGGCGACCTACGGGAGAGGGGTCTCTCCACGGACCTGAGCGGGTGGCGACGTCTTCGGGAGCTCGCCAGGCGAGCCGAGCTTCCAGAGCGGTTGCCGGAGCGCCTCAACCGCCGGACCCTCTCGGCGACCCTCGGTGCCCACTCCAAGGTCACGCTGGGTGAGCGGCTGAGCCAGGCCCTCGAGCCGCTGGAGGTGACAACAGACGGCCTCATTCGCATTCGCCCAAACCAGGGCCTTTGCGTTGCTCGTGGGCCGGGAGATGAGCGCTGGAGCGCCGAGGAGCTCACTCGCCTCCTGGGAGAGCTCACCTTGACCGAGCGGGCCATACGCGGCTCCACCAGGTTCGACGGCATCCTCCCAAGGGCGATCCTGCTGGCAGAGAACGTGGGCTTTTTCGTGGACGTACGGGCCCCGGCCGGGTGGATGGTAGCCCACGTGCCGGGCTGGAACACCAGGATCGTTCGCATGGTTTTCGAGCTGCTGCCAAGGATCCCGGTGGTTCACTTTGGGGATCTGGATCCCAACGGGGTGCGCATCGTGGCGCACCTGAGGCTCGTCCGGCCGGACCTCATCTGGGCCGTGCCTCCCTTTTGGGAGGAGCATGTCCCGCTGCGGGCTCAGAGAGGGTCCTGGCCGTCGGAGCTGGACTTGACCGACGCACCACCTCTCGTGCGGCGACTGGCGGCCCGGGAGCAGTGGCTGGAGCAGGAGGTGTTGGCCCTCGATCCACGCCTGCCGGGCTACCTGGAGGGGCTCCTGGCGCGATCCCGCGAGCGGTGAGGTGGCCTCAGCCCAGAGTTTTGACCCTGACCCGTGGAGGCGCGGGCTGAGAGCCAGGAGTCAGTCCAGCTACCTATCTCTCGAGTGGAGGTGGTCGCGGAAGTAGGAATCTCGGTCAATGTCGTCGATCTCCACCGTGAGCTGGACATCCATGCCCGTGGTGGTGTCAAAGAGGTGGCGTCTCAGCAGATCCAGGGCCGCCATGCCCAGCTCGGCCTTGAGCGCAGAGGATCGCCCCGCGAAGATGCGCAGCACCAGGTGCACGAAGCCCCTCGCTGGCGCTCCGTCCCCCACGCGGAAGGTGTCGAAGCTCTGAACGCGGCTCTTGCAGGCGTCCAGCTCGATTCCGGCCAGGCCGGCGAGCTGCTCGTGGATGCGGCCCAGGAGCTCGTTCCAGCCCCGCGCCGGCGAAATGTTGCAGGAGTGCTCGATGGAGATCTGTGGCATGTGCGGCGTTCCTCGGATCTGGGCCCCTGGGCTCCCGGGCGTCGACTATGCACCACCCACAGTCAGCGATCCAGCACTTCCCGAACCTTGTGAGCAAGCGACTCGAAGGTGAATGGCTTTTGCAGAAAGCTCACCTCCTTGTCCAGGATTCCGTGGTGGCTGATGGTGGCGTCCGTGTAGCCGGACATAAACAGGACTCGCATGGAGGGGCGCTGCCCGACGACGGCGTCGAAGAGCTCCTTGCCGTTCATCTCCGGCATCACCACGTCCGTGAGGAGCATGTGAATCGTCTCGTCGGTGCCCTGGGACAGCGCGAGGGCCTCCCGGCCGTCGCCGGCCTCGATGACCTTGTAGCCCTGTCGCTGGAGGAATCTCCTGGCCAGGGCCCGGACGGAGGGCTCGTCCTCTGCGAGGAGGATCGTCTCGTCCCCCCGGGGCAGGTTGTGTCTGTGGGTGCCTTCGTCGC
>JAJRWW010000165.1 GCA_024276595.1 Myxococcota bacterium | reverse complement strand
CTTTGATGTGGTCGGGGAGATGTCGGCCCGGAGGGCCGACATCCTTGGAGCGGGGCTACTCGAACTCGAGGGTCACCGGCACCGCGGAGGAGATGCGGATGCCGAGGCTGAGCAGGTCGTCCTCGCCGTCGCCGTCGATGTCCACGTCCGGGGCCAGGGCCGAGTGCAGCAGGGCGTTGCACTTGAGCTCGGTGACGGTGATCACCGGCGGGTCGGCGGTGTCGTCGCACTCGCCCTCGCCGGCCACCACGGCCTCACAGCCGGGCACGTCGTCGAGCACGGTGCAGCCGCCGTCGAAGAGGCTGGCGATGGTGTCGGCGGTGGAGCCGCCATCCGCCATCAGGTCGTTGATGAAGCTTGCCAGGAACTCGATGAGGCCGCCTGGACCGTAGATCTCGTCACGGGAGAGGCCGCCGCCGATCATCACGTCGGTCATGGCGTCGCTGGTGACGGCGCTGGTATCGTAGAACTCGTTGTCCATGTCGGTGACCGTGCGGATCTGCGCGGCGGAGAGGGTCACCTCCAGCAGCCCGATGGAGGGCAGCGGGAAGGCGAGGGTCACGTCCGAGGGGGTGGTCTCCAGCTCCGGGCCGCCGTCCCAGTCGCCGCAAAGGTACAGATTCTGCGGTGATGTGCTGGGGATGAGCACCGTGTCGTTGCCATCGAAGATCGGAGTGGCGTCGAAGATGTCGGCCTGGAAGAGCTGCACAGCCACCACGCCGTCGCCCTGGCCGCTCTCCTTCACGCGGGTGGCCAGCAGGAGGCTGCCGTCGGCAATCTCGGCGTTGAGCGACTCGTTGATGTCGCTGTCCATGCCGTTTTGCGCCAGCAGGGAGATGATGGATCCGAGCTTGTTGTCGATGTCGCCGTCTCCGTCGATGTCCACGCCGTTGGAGGCCGCCTCCTGGGAGGTGGTGGGCATGAACATGGAGTTGATTATGAAGTCGTTGTCCGTGCCGGTCATGGAGGGCAGGTCACAGGTGGTGCAGCAGTCGTCGCCGCAAAGAACACAGGACTCACCGGAGTCGCAGACGCCGTCGTGGTTGCACGGGTCGCATGTACCGCAGTCGGTCTCGCAGGTGCTGCAGGTCTCGCTGCCGTCGCAGACGCCGTCCCCACACTCAGTTCCAGTAGAGTCGTCGCTGCAGGCGGCCACGCCCATGGCAAAGACGCCGGCAAGCACGGCTATAAAAAAGAACATACGGTTGCGCTTCATTTCTTCTCGCTCCTTCATGTTGCGGATGGCTCGTCTAGCGATGTGGTCTGCCCCCGGCGGCTGTCACCGGGCGCTGGCATACGGCTACGATACTATCCTGGCCTCTCCTGGCAATGACTGTACTAGCGGGCCTTCGACCCGAGGACCATATCATATACCAAAAAGCACGCGGGCGATCTACAATTCCCCTCGAAACCGCTCGAGGGCTTTGCGGGCGGCTCATCGCACTTGCCGAAGGGGCAACCCCCATGGGCCTTATCGTCGGAATATTTCTTGTGATGTTTGGTATCTGGGCTCTTTTTTGGGGCCTTTGGGCGTGCTACAATCGACCAAGGCCCCACGACCTGCTGGGGGGCGCCACCGGGCTGGTGGGGGTCGCGGCCCTGGCCTTTGGTGCGTCGCTTCTCCTGCAGCCGGGTTTTTTCGGGTAGCGGCTACCTGCCACCGGTTTCTGGAGGCCGTGAGCGGCTCGACCGCCAGCTTTGGCGGCGGGACATCTCTCTCCAACGCTGGTGCAGCTTGCGACGCAGGTGCCGGGGCATGCCCGGCAGCTCCACCACTCGGTCCCGGCGCTGATGGGCCCTGAGCCGACCACGCAGCCGGGCTACCACCTCGGGGAGCTGCCTGGCCAGGTTCCAGCGCTCGTCCGGGTCCTTCTCGAGATCGTATAGCTCTGCCGGCACCTGTCGTCGCCTGCCCAGCTTCACCAGCCCCTGGGCAGGGTGGGCCCGCAGGATGAGCTTGTAGCGGTGGGTGCGCAGCCCGGTGACCCACCTCCCCTGGGCATAGACCTCCCTGGGCGTCACCGGTGCGGATCCCGAAGAGCGCAGCCAGGGGGCCAGGCTCTGGCCCACCGCACCCGACATGGGAGCCAGGCCCATGAGGTCGAGCAAGGTGGGCACCAGGTCCACGTGCTGGTACCACTGCTCCACCCTCTGGCCTGGCCTCACGGCCGGCCCCCTGATGAGCAGCGGAACCCGCAGGACCTGGTCGTACAGCGAGGCAGAGTGGCTGTAGCAGGTGCGGTAGTGCAGCCGCGGGATGAAGAAGCAGTGCTGGCGGCTGATCACCTCTCCGTGATCGGAGGTAATGACCACGTAGGTGTTGTGGGAGAGGCCAGCTTTCTCGAGCGCTCGCAGGATCCGCCCCACGTGGTCGTCCAGGTTCATCACCTCGGCCCTGTAGCGCTCCATCATCTGGAGGCGACGCCTGGGGCCGGCCCCACGGCGGCCCGTCCTGGGTGCGAGGCCCAGCAGCCTCCTCATTCGTCGGCGCGCTGCCCTGGGGGGAGCGTACGGGGAGTGCGCCGACTCGTACAGCAGGTACAGAAAGAACCGGTGGTCCCGGTGGGTGGCGAGGAAGCGCTCCGCCGCCGCGGTGATTGCCTGGTTGTCTCTCCTCCTGGGGCCCTGCCCCAAGAGGAAGTGGGCGAAGGAGCTCAGCCCGTGGTCTTGCCCCACCCGCTCGTGGGCCAGCATGAAGAAGTTGTTCACGAGGCCCCGGGTCAGGTAGCCCCTGGCGGCGAGGTGAGAAAAGAGCGTGGGCACCTTGCCGTGCGAGATGTACCAGCGGTCGGCGGCGCTGGTACGAAACCTCCCGGGGCTGGCCCCGGCCGCAGAGGGGTAGCGAGATGTGAGCAGCGACATGAGGGAAGGCCGAGTCCAGGCTGCATTGGTAAAGGCGTTCTCGAAGAGCGCCCCCAGGCGGGCCATGGAGTCGAGGTTGGGAGTGCTCGTCACCCGCCCGGCGTAGCACCCGAGCGCGTCGCTGCGCACCGTGTCGAGCACCACCAGCAGGAGGTTGGGCCGTGGCCCACTGGCCAACCCTTCGATGACCGGCCGACCCAGCGCCACCGCGCCCAGGTGCTGTGAGCGAGGAAAACCACCGGCCGTGGAGAAGCGCAGGATCACCTCCTGACCCGCGTATGGCGAGAGGTCCAGCCGCACAGGGAACCACCGTCCGGCTCTGAATCGGCCCATGCGATGCACGAGCAGCCGCCTGGTCTCACCGCCGGGCACCATGACATCCAGCCGGATCTCCAGGGGGCGGTCACCCATGCGGCCAGGAACCAGGCCCAGGTGGAACAACAGCGCTGCGGCCTTCGGAATGCGCACCCGCACCCGGGCGCTCATGGATGCGAACAGCAGAAGGGAGCGCCTGGTGTCATACACGCCGGGGCTCCAGGGCCACTTGCTGGGCTTGCCCAGGCGAAGGTGCACAGGACCCCTGGCCGCGCGCAGGGAGGGCGCAAGGAGCCTCCGCAGGTCTGCCCTCCAGGCAGAGACCCTCTCGTAGCGGAAGGTGACCAGCGCCTCCAGGGAGCGGCGCTCGGCGGGGAGGCGGCTGTGGCGAAAGCTGCTCATGCGCCAGTGCTTTGCCCGAAGCAGGTTGCGCAGCCGTGAGAGCTGGCTGGCCGAGGGCGCAGCAAAGCTCCAGGGCTCATCCAAGAGAGAGCGGGTGACCACCTGAGGAGCGCTGGAGGGCGCTCGCCCGGGCGAGGCCCGCCCAGACCCGGGCGAGGCTGCCTTTCGCCTCTGGGGCAACTGGCCGTGGGCCGTCGACAGGGCCCCTGGCTCCTCGGCCCTGGCTCGGCCCACTGGCTTGCGGTCACTGCCGCAGCTCGACGCCAGCGTCGGCAGGCTCAGGGCGAGGGCTACCGCAGCTCGAACTCCTTGCAAAAAACCACCTCTCTTTGGGCCTGGTCAGGCCCCCTGGGCAGTCGGTGGTCCGCCAGCGGCCAGCCATGGGCGCAGCGCTGCACCACCGTGTCGAAGAGACCACAGTCCTCACAGCAGTAGCGAAGATCAAAGGCCTCCACCTCCTGGCCAAAGGTGGCGTTCCAGGTCAGTCGCATGGGCTGAGCTACTTTTCTTTCTTCCTGGGGGACACCTTGGCCAGGGTCTGCCTGAGCTGGGGGATCAGGCGCGCGTAGGCCAGGCTCTTCTCGACGCAGGTAAGCTTCCTGTCCCGGCTGCGCTTTTTCAGGACTCTCACCTGATCCCGCAGATCCTTCCACCTGTGCAGCTCGAGGAACCCTCGGCGCTCCTTGCGCCCGCGCGGCGCGGCCCTGCGGATGGCCCGAACCGCCTTCCGGGCCCATCTGTACTTGCGTCTGCGCACCTTCTTGCAGCGGTTGCGCCTCTTTGCCAGCTCCGCCCGCAGGGCCAGGAGGGCATCCATGGCCCTGGCGATGTCGCCCTTCCTTGTCGCCGCAGCCACGGCCGAGTAGGCATCCCGGAGCCTGGGCAGCACGGGCAGCTCATCCACGCGCACGCCGATGGCGAGCAGCGCTGCCCTGGCCAGGCCTTCCAGGTGTCGCAGGCTCCGGGCCTCTGCCAGCCGGGCGATCTCCTGTGGGCTGGGGCCCGTCCTCTTCACCGGGCACGGCCGAGGTCGAGGCAAGGCCGACACCGCGCGCATGGGGGGCGTCGTTGCATCGGCCGCCACGGCGACAGCCATGGAAGGCCGTGGCGCGGCGCGGCTGGCTCGCCCCTGGGAGCCGCTACGGCCGAGATCGGGGAGGGCCAGGTGCCGCACCGCGAAACCACCGGCCAAACCCAAGAGCAAAAGCAGCACCGCCAGGGTCCAGCTAGCCCCGCTCCTGCCTGCCCCGGCGGCGCTCGGCCGACCCTCGGAGCTGCCCGCAGAGGGCTTCACCTCCGAGAGCCCATCCAGGGTGTCCAGGCGTCCCACGTCGCGCTCCTGCGACCCTTCGGCATCCAGAGCAGCGGAGCCCGCGCCCGCCTCGGTGCCCCTGGCCAGAGGGGGCTCTCCCCGGGGCCCGGACGACCCGGCATCGGGCACGGGTGGGGGACCCTTGCGAATACGCTCCACATGGTCTGGATCCACCACCGCCATCGCCACTGTGCTGCTGACGGCTAGGCTCGATTGTGCTCCGGAGAGGCCGCCGGTCCTGTCTCCTCCCAGCCGCTCTGGCTCCAGGTCCTGCGGAGGGCGTTCCCCGGCCCCAACCCCATCCCCAACCCCGTCCCCAACCCTAGCCCTGGCCCCGGCTCTCACTGGCCCGTCCAGGGCCGAGCCGGGTCGCCGGGGAGCGGCCCGCGTGAGGAGCCCCTGGGCCAGCTCTGTCTCGCTCTGCCGCTCCGCAGAAAAGATCTGCGCCAAGAATGCTGCAACCACGTCACGGCTGGCGGCCGGAGCGATGGCCGCCAGGATCCGCGACAGGTCGTCCCGCAGCCCCTCGGCGTGGGAGTACCTGGCGTCCGGATCCGGCGCCAGGGTCCTGGCGAGCACCCGGTCCACCTCCGGAGGTAGATCATCCCGTAGCGCGCCGGGAAGCACCTCCGGCGGCAGGCGCAGCTTGGATGCGACCTTCTCGAAGTCCTCCCCTTCCCGCAGCTTGCGGCCGGTGAGCAGCTCGAAGAGCACCGCACCCACGCTGTATATGTCTGCCCGGTGATCCATGGGCTCGGCCAGACACTGCTCCGGGGCCATGTAGGCGACCTTGCCAATGACCACGC
Organism: Myxococcota bacterium; assembly: GCA_024276595.1. GTDB lineage: Bacteria > Myxococcota_A > Polyangia > HGW-17 > JAJRWW01 > JAJRWW01. The sequence continues at coordinate 2,977 of JAJRWW010000165.1, read as the reverse complement.
CGGTCTCGGTCTTGCCCTCGGCGGTGGCGTGCTTTGCCAGCCCAAAATCGATGAGCTTGACCTGCCCCTCGTAAGAGACGAGCACGTTCGTGGGGGAGACGTCTCGGTGAATGAGACCCACGTCCCCGCTGGGCAGCATTACCCGGTGCGCGTACCCCAACGCGTCCGCCAGATCCCTGGCTATGAGCAGCGCCACCTCAACGGGGACCTGGATTCCGTCCTGCCTGGCCCGGTCGATGATGCGGCGACAGTCCTTGCCGATTACCAGCTCCATGGCGATGTAGAAGCTGTCGTCGGCCTTGCCCACGTCGTACACGGTGGCCAGGTTCGCGTGGCTGAGCTGAGCCGCCAGGCGCGCCTCTGCCAGGAAGCGCTCCACGTAGGTCTTCTCCTCCACCAGCTCTGGACGCAGCCGCTTGAGGGCGCAGACCTTTGTGAGCCCTGGCAGGGTCTCGCTGGAGGCCAGGTGCAGCTCGCCCATTCCACCTCGAGCGATGGTTCGCAGAAGTCGGTAGCGGCCGAACTGGCGGTGCACGGTGGCGACCGTGGAGAGGTCCCTGGGGTCCCCGTGGAGAGCCTTGTGCAGGGCGTCCGCGAGCTCCTTGACATCCATGTACCGCCGGTTCGGATCCGGGTCCAGGGCCCGAGCAAGGGCTCGATCCAGGGCCATGGTGATCTCGGCATCTTCGCGCAGGCGAGAGGCCCGCCGGGGCGCCTGGTCCACGCGACCCAGGGGCTCCCCCCGCTCCACCTCCCACGGAAGCTCCCCTGTGAGAGCTTCGAACAGCACCGCCGCCAGGGCGAACTGGTCGGCGCGATGGTCCACCGGGAGCCCCGGGCTCAGAAGCTCTGGAGCGGCGTAGTCCGCGGGTCGACCGCTGAGCCGCGCTCCCACCGCCACACCGCTCTCCAGGCCGTTCATGACCTGGCCCAGGCCGAAGCCGAGCAGCTTGACCATGGGGGTCCCCGAGGAGAGATCCACCATCACGTAGTGGGGCGCCAGCTCAGTGTGCAAGATGCCTCGCCCGTGGGCCTCAGCCAGACCGTCGGCGGCCTGCGAGGCGATGGCCACCACCTCTGCAGGCGTCAAGGGACCGTCCTCGGCCAGAGTTCGGCTCAGATCGCGGCCCGTGGCCAGCTCCATGGCGAGGTAGACGTAGCCGCCGTCGTCGGTGCCAAAGTCGGATATTCGCACACAGTTGGGGTGGGCAAGCTGGGTGGCAACCCGGGCCACCCGCTGAAAACGAGCCAGGTTCTGGTCGCCTATGTCGGCGCTGGTGTGTGCCACCTTGAGGGCAGCCCGCTTGTGGGTGAGCACGTGCTCTGCCACGTACACCTCGGCGCGACCGGTGGCGTCCAGTCGATCTCGGATTCGAAATCGTCCCCCAATGATCTCGTCGCTCAGCGGCGTGGCGGGAGAGTCATCGCTCGTCATTGGCACCCCGTCGGACCCAAGCCGGACCCGTCGGTGTCGGGACAATCCCCAAGCGACCGGAGGGTCTCGGACCTCCCGATAATAGACGATCTGTCCGGAGGCCGCCAAACTTTGTTGAGGGCAACCCCGCAGAGTGTAAGCGGGAATGCTTGCCACAGAGACGAGCTTCCGTATGATGGACCCAAGCAAGAGACAATCCATGGCCCATGGGACCTGCTGACAGCAGGCCAAGGCAAGGCAAGCCACATCTGGAAGATCCAAAGGATCCATGAAGAACGTCAAGACCCAACGCCCTCTCACCCGACGCGAGCGGGAGCGTGCGCGGCATCGGCAGGAGATCCTCGACGCCTCCTGCCAGGTTTTTTCCGAGAAGGGGTACAAAAGCACCACCATCGCAGACATATCCAAGCGCAGCGAGTTCTCCATCGCCTCCATTTACAAGCACTTCGAGAGCAAGGAGGACATCTACCACTCCCTCATCGAGGACACCTTGGAGATGGCCTACGGCCAGCTCGAGGAAGCGGTCGAGGGCGTCGAGAGCCCCCTGCAGGAGATCCACAACGGCATCGACGCCATCTTGGACCTGTTTGCGGAGAACCGCGCCTTCCTGGAGTTTCTGGTGGCCGAGTACCGCCCCAGCGCGGACCTGGACGAAAAGCCCCTGGCGCGCAAGTCCATGGACTCCTACAGGCGCTTCCTGGAGTTCTTTGCCGAGCGGTTCGAGCGAGCCGTCCAGGCGGGAGAGGTGGCCGACTTCCCCCCCATCTACCTGGCCATAGGCCTGCTGGGGAACATCTTTACCATGACATCCTACTGGATCTACTTTGACGCTCTGGATCTGGCCAAGGCCGAGCGGGGGCTCATCAAGGACATCTTCTTTTCGAAGATCGCCCTTTAGCCCCTCAGAGGCAGTACTCTGGAGCCGTACCCATCCAGTGCTGTCTCAGAGCAGAAGGCGAGAAGGTGAGGCGATCCAGCCGCCGGGCGAGGTGGGCTACAGGTCCTGGGCGTGCAAACCCTGCTCGCGGATGAAGTCGTTTAGCTTAATTCGCACGTCCTCGGCAAAGCGGACCCTGTCCCTGGCGATCTCTCTCAGGGCCGTGACCGCGGGCTTGTTGCTGCACTTCACCAGCGGCTCGTAACCCTTTTGGAGCTGGCGCGCCCGCATGGACCCCAGGATCACCAGCGCGAAGCGGTTGGGTTGCTGCTCGAGACAATCTTCCACGGTAACTCTGGCCACGACGTGCCTCCAAACCTTGTCAGGAATGCACAGATAGTATCGACCGCACCGTTTGTCAAGCAGCGGAGCTGCGGCCCATTGCGACGCGCCCCCGCTGAAGCAGCGGAGCTGCGGCCCATTGCGACGCGCCCCGGCGCCCCCGCCGGGGTTGCGCCCCCCGCCCCCGGGCGCCCCCGCTCCGGGGTTGATTCTTCGCAACAGCGCCGCCGGTCGGCTGATAACCCTGGTATGACAATGCCTCGACAGATTCTCCCTGGCTCCACATACCTGCTCTCCAGGCGATGTACCCAGCGCCAGTTCCT
>JAJRWW010000164.1 GCA_024276595.1 Myxococcota bacterium | reverse complement strand
GGAACTGGATCACCGCCGCCGGGGTGAGGCCATCGTTGCGGCCGATGTTCATGTAGATCCTGATCTCATCCCTGGGCTCCCTGGAGCGGTCGCTCTGGGATCGACTGTCATCCCTGCGGGAGTCCCGGCGGGAGTCCCGGCGGCCGTCCCGGCGGGAGTCCCGGCGGGAGTCCCTGCGGCCGTCCCGGCGAGAGTCCCTGCGGCCGTCCCGGCGAGAGTCCCTGTGGCCGTCCCGGCGAGAGTCCCTGCGGTCGTCCCGGCGAGAGTCTCCCCTGCCATCTCGGCGAGAGTCGTCTCGGGGCTCGCGAGGGGGTGGCTCCGGTCGGGGGAGGGGCTTTCGCATGGGCTTTCCAAAGCGCTCCTGGAGCAGGTGCGCGACGATCTCGATGCCTCGGAGGCTGTGCACAACCCGCCTGGCGAGGGAGATGAACTCGGGGTCCAGGATCTCGTCCAGCTCCCGAATGTTGGTCTCGAGGAGCCGGAGGCGCTCCCCCTCCTTGCGCGCTGCCAGCTCGGCCTTGGTGGGGAGCCAGCGCTCCTCGGGGATGATGTCGTGGGTCAGCTTCATGTAGTAGAAGTCACCCAGCTCCTGGGGAGAGATCAGGGAGACGGCGATGCCGGACTTGCCCGCACGACCCGTTCGGCCGGTGCGGTGGACGTAGATGTCCGCGTTGTCCGGGAACTTGTAGTTGATGACGTGGGAGAGCTCTGCGATGTCGATGCCGCGGGCGGCGACGTCCGTGGCCACAAGGTACTGGAGCTTTTTGTCCCTCATGCGCTGCATGGCCCGCTCGCGCTCCACCTGGGAGAAGTCCGAGGAGATGGCCTCTGCCTCCATGCCGTTCTGCCTGAGGTAGCTGGCCACGTTGGCGGTGTCCTCGCGGGTGTTGCAGAAGATGATCGCCGACTCCGGCGCCTCCACCTCCAGCACGCGCATCAGGTCCCTGGTGCGGGCGAGCCCGGAGACCATGTAGTAGGCGTGCGTGATCTCCTTTACGCCCACGAAGTCCTCCGAGAGCAGGAGGCGCTCGGGGTCCTTCAGGTACTTGTGTGAGAGGCGCTGGACGTCGTCTGGGATGGTCGCCGAGAAGAGCAGGGTCTGCTCGCGGGCCGGCAGCCTGTCCATTATCGCGGAGAGCTCCTCGTAAAAGCCCATGGAGAGCATCTCGTCGCACTCGTCGAGCACGAGCACGCCGATCTCGTCCACCGCCAGGGTGCGGCGACGGATGTGATCCAGCACCCTTCCAGGGGTGCCGCACACGAGCTGCACTCCCGACTCCAGCTTCTTGATCTGCGGCCCGAGGGCTGCTCCGCCGTAGAGGGCGCACACCTCGATGTAGGTGCCATCGGTGATTCGCCCCAGCTCATTGGCCACCTGGATGGCCAGCTCGCGGGTGGGACACAGGGTCAGCATCTGCGGCCTGTCCATGGTGCCCCTGTCCAGGATGCGTTGGGACACGGGGATGCCAAAGGCCGCGGTCTTTCCGCTCCCGGTGCGCGACTGCACCATGATGTCTCGCCCGCCGAGGATATGGGCGTAGGTGGCCGTCTGCACCTCCATGGGCTGCTCGTAGCCATGCTCCCGCAGGGTGGAGATTCGCTCCTCTGGCAGCCCGAGATCCTCCCAAGTGGAGGTGGGCTCAGGGGGCTCAGGAGGCTCGGAGGTTGCCTCTTCTTGCCGGGGCTCATCGGCCCCGACGGACTCCTCGCCCTCGCCAGGCGTATCGCTCTCGACGCCCGGCGCCGTCTCGTCGTTCTCCTGGCTCTGGGCCTCGTCCTCCCCGGAGTAGGAGGCGTCCTCCTGGTCGGCGTCGCCCTCGGGGGTGTTGTTCACTTTCAGTTGCTCGTCCCTTCCCTCGCCATTGGAGGGATTTTCATTGTCGGACAGCATGGGGGGGCTCCTTTCAGATCGGGCAGATGGTCTTTGGCTGGCGTCTAATTCCCCACTTGCGCAGCCGTGCCGGGATGACGTGCTTCCACTTTTTCATCAGTCGTCGTCGGTTTCTTATCTTCTCGAAGGTGCTCTGAAGCTGGTTTCTGATGCTGCGCACCAGCCCATCGGAGAGGCTCACGTGCGCGTGTAGCTGGCGGGTGAGGGCGCGGCGCAGGCTGTCGAGGTCCCTGTGGACCCGAGAGAGCTTCGCCAGGGCTGGCACCTGGGCCAACACATCGTCCTCTCCCAGGCGACACCGGGACCAGACCTGGTACTTGCGAAAGCGCCACAGCCCCACGTCCTCCGGGAGGACCCGGTTGCCCTTGCGCACCACCGCCCAGGGGTGTGTGTCCCAGGAGTAGATGGACGCCCACTGCGCCTTCACGGAGATGGCCTCGCAGCGGGTCCGCGCGGTTACGTTGCCGTAGTCGTCCATCATCACGCCAAACAGGGTCATGGTGTCCAGATAACAGTGAAAAACCTCCACGTTGGTGGGGTGCCTGGAGATGCGAGCGTGTCCCAGCAGCGGTCCTCGGTTCCACATCAGGTGCAGCACCACCGATGACAGCAGCCACAGGCCAAAAAGAACCACGCTGGTGTAAAAGACCACCTGCACCACCATGAGGCGCTTGCTGCGCTCGCGCCTCTCACGCTTGCTACGCGACTGTGTGTCGGGAGAGCTAGTCACGGACAACCCAACCGGATCGAAGAACATCCCTTTACCCCTTAATGCTCTCCTCGTCAACTCGCACTGGACATCCGTCTCCCCGGAGCCAGGGGAGAGGGCAGGGGGCCCCACTC
>JAJRWW010000163.1 GCA_024276595.1 Myxococcota bacterium | reverse complement strand
TCAGGCTGGCCAGCGCGACCAGCTTCTGGACGTCATAGAGAAGCAGCTTTCCACTGCGAACCACGGCCAGCCGGTGCCCCCGACAGTGGAGGTGGTCTGGCTGAACCTGGGTCGAAAACAGGGGGCGCAGGGCGCCGCTGGAGGACCAAAGCTTCCAGCCGTGACGAAAGTCGAAAAGCAGCGTCCTGTTGCCGCATAAGGCCACTTGGTTCGCCTTGATCGAGCCCCCGAGCTGCCGCATGCGCGGGCTGGTCTCAAACAGGGAGATCTTGCCATGGGCTTCCACGGCGAAGCGGGCTCCCCCCTCGGCCACGGTGAAGCGAGTGGCAGTGCTCCCGAGCCTCTGAAACGGATGGGCGGAGTCCCCCCGAAGGAGCACTGCGCCATGTCCTCCACGGAAGCTGGCGTTGACGAGAAACCCCCGTTGTCCGGCCAACCAGCGAGGCACCACCCAGGTCGAGATGCCCAGTGAGTGGCGAGAAATACCCTCGAGCTTGCAGCCCGGCACGGTCATCCGAGCCATACGGATCTCCCTCGAGTCTACCTGCAGCACCCACAGCCGGTTCCGGGCGTCGAAGCCGGCCCCTGCGATCCCCCTCTGTCGCACGTGGTCACACAGGACCTTGCCGCTGGGCAGGGAAAGGAGCTGAAACTCGCCCGTCGGGCTCAGACCCACGGCCAGCTTGCCGTCCCCAGAGACCTCCACCTGCGTGAACTTCCCCGGGCCGGCCTCCCAGATCGACCGCGCGCCTCCTAGCCAGCCCAGCCGGCGGGGACCTCTGTGGAGCACCACCAGGTGCTTCGCATCCAGCAGGGCAACCGCGTCCGGGATGCCGCCCACAGGATGTGTCGCCAGCACCCGACCCGTTGCCAGCGACCGCACTCGGGCCACCGTGGGTTTTCCCCGCTCGAAACAGACGGTCACGGCCCGGTCCACCCCGCTGTCTACGACAAACCGCTGCGGGTAGCAGCCGATCTTGACAGCTCGACCCGGTCCGCCAGCCACCTGGGCCATGGCAACGCCGCCAGAGACAGACCAAAGGCCTGCTCCGGCCTGGTCGGCCACGAGCCCACCTGAAACGCCCGGGCGCGACAGCTTGGAGAGCGTTGCTCTCCCTGGAAGCGCGAGATAGATGCCGTAGGGGTTCTGGACCCAGAACCCCTTGCCGTCCGGAGCTGGCACCAGCCCGGTGGGTGCGGACGACGGCTGCTTGCGGCCTCTGTGCCCCGGATTGCGCGGGGAGCGAAGCGCCGGATACCGGGTGTCGCTCAGGGTCTTCCCGTCGGAGACCCGGTACACCACCAGGCGCTCCTGGATGCCGCGCTCAAGCGTGCGCCCAAGGACGGCGAGGCGCTGACCCTCGTTCCCGAACACCACGAGCCGACTACGGGGCGGAGCGGGCTTTTCCCACAGGAGCTTGCGACCGGGCCACGACAGGAGTCGCACCTTCGCCGGCGTGACCAGGGCGACGACCTTGCGGCGGATGTGGGCCGCAACGGCCATGATGCGAGCTACCCCGAGCGCTCGGGTCTGGCCCGGCGTGGCCCGCGGAAGCTCGAGGAGTGGAGCCCGGGGCGCTCCCACGACCCCACCGGAGCCCGGACCGCCTCTTGGGCCGACGGGCCCACCAGGGCCCGGGCGCATGGGGCGCCCGGGGCGCCCAGGGTGCATGGGATCCGAGTCGGAGGACCTCGATGCGGGCGGGTGACGGCAGCCCACCGAGAAGGAGCCCACCAAGAAGGAGCCCACCGAGAAGGAGCCCGCCGCCGCGAGCAGCGCGCCCAGTTGCAGCGCTCGCAAGAGGGGCGCTCCTATGTGTCTACAGGTGATCACCATGTCACATGTCTCCTGCGGCCCGCAACAAGGTCACCCTGGCCGCCTGTCCATCGGCCCCAATCACCGGGCCGTGCCCCACGCCGTGGAGCGCGACGTCCGAGGCGTCATGGCCTCCGCCACATCCCCCGGGCCCGGGCCCGGGCGGGCCAGGCCCCGGCTGTGAGGCGACGAGCGCGGATATTAGCATCTGCATTGACGGCAGGGAACCCGGAGTCGAGAAGCGAGGTTGATCTCGGTTCCGCTCCACGTGGAAAAAACCCGGAGTAGGGAAAAACCTCTCGCGCCGTCCGTGTCAGATGATCTATGATGGATCTGCCGGTGGCCCGACCCGTCAGCCTCCCCCCACCCCGCGCTGGAGGCTGCACCACGGTCCGGAGGAAGTATATGTTTGGCAAGCGTTTTTCTCGTGTTTCCGCGATCGCGGCTGCGGCCACCCTCGCCTGGATTGTCCCTGCCTGCTCCGTGGAGCCGAGGGTGCCCCCCGGCTCCGGCCCTGGACTGGGCTCCGAGCCGGGCTCTGTGCCCGGCGTAGACAGCGTTCAGCGTCCCATAAACAACGGCCAGCTCGAGCCCGGGCAGGAGAGCACGGTGCTCTTGTACCACACCAGCCAGGGGGTCATGTGCACCGGCACGATAATTGGCCCCAGGGTGGTGCTCACGGCCAAGCACTGCGTGCGCCCCAACGAGGGCGCCGGCCCGGGTGAGTACAGCGCCTCGGGCTGGGTCGTCAACGTGGGCCCGAGCATGAACCAGGTCTATGCCCAGTACGGCGTGCAGGAGGTTCGCTACACCCCCGGCTCCCAGGTGGAGGACAACGACATCGCGGTGATGATCATCTCCGGGGTCATGAGCCAGACCCCCTACCCCATCTACAGCGGATCCCTCGACAGCGGCTTTGTGGGCGACAGCGTGTACCTCATAGGCTATGGGCTCAGCTCCTGCTCCGGGGGGTCCAGCGGGACCAAGTATCGTACAACAGACCAGGTGGTGCAGCTCTACGGCTACAACTCGTTCATCACCCAGGGCAAGGGCGCCAACCAGGGCGACTCCGGGGGCCCCGTCTTCAACCAGAGCTACGAGGTGGTCGGGGTCATGGTGGCCATCGGCGACTGCTACGACGGCTACACCTTCTGCACACGCATCGACAAGTTCACCGAGCTGATCCAGACCGCCCTCCAGGACACCGGGGGCTGCTTTCCCACCGGGCCCGAGATCTGTGGAGACGGCATCGACAACGACTGCGCCAACGGCGTGGACGACGGCTGCGCTCCCCTCGGCTCGCCTTGCACCGTTGACGACGACTGCAGCTCTGGGCTCTGCCTCAGCCTGGATGGGAGCAGGGTCTGCGCCCAGGGCTGCGACCCGACCTCTCCCCTGGCCGGATGCCCCACGGGCCAGTTCTGCTCGGAGGTCTCCTGCGGCGAGGGCGTGTGCCGACCTGGCGCCCCGGGGCCGGGCGCCTTCGGCAGCCAGTGCGCCAACGACACCCAGTGCGAGAGCCTCTACTGCCGACCGGCCCCCGACGGCAGCTCCTACTGCGGCGTACGGTGCGAGCCCAACGCCGGCCAGTGCCTCCCGGCGGAGGTGTGCACCGCCCTCGCCGGGGGCTGCGGCTCCTGCCAGCCTGCCTCCCTGTCGGGAGCTCTGCGGGGGCTCGGGGAGCTCTGCAGCTCCGGCGACGAGTGCCTGAGCGGCGTGTGCACCGACGACGTGGGCATCCTCTACTGCTCCCTTGCCTGCGTCGGCGGAGCGGGCTGTCCGGAGGGCTACCACTGCCGTGACAGCTTCTGCGTGCGGGGAGAGCCCGGCTCGGACGGCGATCCCTGCGTGTCCAGCGACGACTGCCTGTCGCCCGCCACCTGCCTGTCGGACGGCGGACTCTCCTACTGCGCCCAGGTGAGCTGCGGGGCGGGCTCCCCCTGTCCTCCGCCCACCGTCTGCACCACCATTGGCGACGCGCAGGTGTGCAGCCTCCCCGCGGAGCCCGTTGGCTCGGCCTGCACCTCTGCCGCAGACTGCGAGTCCGGTGCCTGCGTGCCCTTTGGCGGGGAGAGCTTCTGCACGCAGGCGTGTGACCGCTCGACCCCGTGCCCGTCCACCACCTTCTGCACCACCTCTGACACCGGGGCCCTCGCCTGCGCCCCCAACTCCACCCCAACGGACC
>JAJRWW010000162.1 GCA_024276595.1 Myxococcota bacterium | reverse complement strand
TGAGAGCAATCGCGCTTCTTGATGGCGGTGCGTTCACGGAAAAGGGGGGTATGGCGGTTGTGGTTGGGCCACTGTCGGGCTTCGAGGGTGTCCGGGGACGGAGGGGATCCGGCGAAGTAGGCGACGGCTGTTGCATTATTGCAACATTTGCTGCAACGGGGGGGCATTGCAACAATCCATTGAGCATGGGGAGCGGATTGCGCCCCGAGATCATTCACCTCCAGGCTTGGCACGGCGCTTGAAACACCAGCAGGCCGCTGGACTATTCTCTGGTGATGTGCTGGAGGTTCCATTTCAGCCTGGAGACGATGCCATGAAGGTAGGTTCCCCGAAGATCAAGCGGCAGATTGTTGCGCTGGGGGCTGTGGCCCTCGCCGTTGGCGTGCTGGTCTGGCTCTACGACAACCACCTGGCCCAGGGAAAGAAGATCCCGGCGGACGCCCTGGTGGTGGATGTTCGGACGCCGGGAGAGTACGCCGGTGGTCACTACCATGGGGCGATCAACATTCCACTGTCCCAGCTTCGTTCCCGAATGTCCGAGCTGGGGCCCAAGAACCGGCACATTATAGTCTACTGCAGGAGCGGCAGCCGCAGCGCTGTGGCCAGGCGGATCCTCGTCCGGGCCGGGTTCTCCAAGGTGGAGGACGGAGGCAGCCTCAGTCGGATGCGGAGGCGCAAGCGCGCCAGGCGCGCACCAGGGCCCCAGCCCACCGAGAAGTCTCGCTGAGCTCCTCCGGGCCCGATTCTGGGCTATTTTGGGCGGACAGCGTCAGGCGGCGTTGATTCTTACCTCAACATCAGGTCGATCACTCGCTTGCCAAACCCCACCGGGTCTGGCAGCGGGGAGCCCTCTGCGAGCAGCGCCTGGCCGAGCAGGAGCTGGGCATAGTCAGCGAAGAGGGGATTCTCGTCGCTGTCCTCGTGGATGGACTTGAGCTTTTCGAAAAGTGCATGGTCGGGGTTGAGCTCCAGAATACGCTTGGGCACTGGAACGTCCTGGCCCGCCTGCTTGAGGAGCTGGGCCATGTGGGCGCTCATGTCGTGCTCGTCGCCCACAAGGCAGGCGGGCGACTCGGTGAGGCGGCTGGAGAGGCGTACCTCCTTGACGTGCTCCTCCAGAGCCGACTTGAGGGCTTCGAACAGGGCGCTGTGCTCCTTCTCCGCCTCCTCGCCGTCAGTGTCGTCCTTCTTCTCCTCGGAGCTCCCCAGGTCCACCGCTCCCTTGCCCACCGAGCGCAGCTCCTTTCCCTCGAACTCCGACATGACGTTGACCAGGATCTCGTCCACCGGGTCGGTCAGATACAGCACCTCGATGCCCTCTTTGTGAAAGGCCTCCAGGTGGGGTGAGCGCTCCACCGCCTCCCGGTTGTCCCCGGTGATGTAGTAGATGGCCTCCTGGTCCTCGCCCATGCGGTCGAGGTACTCCGAGAGGGAGGTGAGCTTCGAGTCGTGGTGAGAGGACTGAAACAGCAGCAGCGGCTTGATGCGGTCCAGGTTGTCGTGGTCCGTGCTGACGCCCTCCTTGAGGGCCTTGCCGAAGTTGGTCCAAAACTCGAGGTACTTTTCGGAGTCGTCGGTTTGGAGCGTGGCCAGCTCGTCGAGGATCTTGCGCACCACCCGCTTGCGGATGAGGCTCACGTGGCGGTCCTGCTGCAGCAGCTCTCTCGAGACGTTAAGTGAGAGGTCAGGGGAGTCCACCACGCCCTTGACAAAGCGAAGGTACTGGGGGAGCAGCTCGTCGGCGTTCTCCTTGATGAGGACCCTGTTGACGTATAGCTGCAGCCCGTAAGGGGAGTCGTACTGGAAAAGGTCGAAGGGAGCGCGGCCGGGGACGAACAGGAGCGCCGAGTACTCGAAGGTGCCCTCTGCCCTGAGGGTGATGACGTGCAGTGGATCGGTCCAGTCCCGGCTGATGTGCTTGTAGAACTCGTTGTACTCGGTGGACAGGACCTCCGACTGTGGCCTGGTCCAGATGGCCTTCATGGAGTTTACCGTCTCCCAGACCTGGACCTTCTCGGTCTTCTTCTCCTGGCCATCCTCCTGCTCGCCGGCATCGGCGGCCTCCTCGCCTGTCTCGCCGGAGACGGTCTCGGTTCGCGTCACCTTCAGCTTGATGGGATACGTGACAAAGTCAGAGTACTTTTTGACTATGGAGCGAAGCACGTGCTCGGAGGTAAAGTCGTCCATGCCGTTGTCGGGGTCTGCCTCCTTCAGGTGCAGCACCACCTCGGTACCTGCCTCCTCGCGCTCCCCCTCCGAGACCTGAAAGGAGCCGTCCCCGGTGGAGTGCCAGCGAGTGGCCTGCTCTTGCCCAGCCTTCCGGGTGAGCACGGTCACCTCATCGGCCACCATGAAGCTGGCGTAGAAACCCACACCGAACTGTCCGATGAGCGCCTCCAAGGAGGACTGTCCATCGGGCCCATCCTCCGCCTTGGTGAGCTCGTCGACGAAGGCCTTGGTGCCCGAGCGTGCGATGGTGCCCAGGTCCTCGATGACCTCCTGTCGGGACATGCCCACGCCGTTGTCCCAGACGGTCAGCGTGCGGGCCTCGGGGTCGGCTTCCAGGCGGATCTCGTACTCCCCCTCGGGGGCCAGCTCGGTGTTGGTGAGCGCGGTGAAACGACGCCTGTCGATGGCGTCGGAGCTGTTGGAGATGAGCTCCCGCAGGAAGATCTCCTTGTTCGAGTACAGGGAGTGGATCACGATCTCCAGCACCCTGCGAGCCTCGGACTTGAAGGTGTGTGTCTCGGCGTCTTTGCCCATGGGTTCCCTCTCGGTTACTGTCCTAGCTGGGAGCCAAGATAGTTCTCATCCGAGCTGGATCAAGGGGGCGCCGCCAGTTTTTTCGAGGCGGGATGCGCTGGCGGCCGCTGGTGCGAGGGGGAGACGGGGTCAGGCCGCCGGGGGGGAGAGCTACACCTCAGGGCGAGGCAGGACCTTGGCCTGCTCGGCGATCTCGGGGACCTTGTGCTCCCACTCGATGGCCATCAGGTGGACCCCGGCCACGCCATCCATCTCCTTCATCTCCTCGATCTGCTCGCAGGCGATCTTGATCCCCTCGGCTGCCTTCTTGCCCTTGGGGGCACCCTTGAGCCGCTGGATGATCTCATCCGGGACGTCCATGCCGGGCACCTTGGTGGCCATGTAGCGCGCCATTCCCACGCTCTTCATGGGGGTGACGCCGGCCAGCAGGTATGTGCTCTCTAGCAGGCCCATGTCCACCGCGCGCTTCACGTACTCCCTGAAGCGCTCCATGTTGTAGATGCACTGGGTCTGGATGAAGTCGGCCCCGGCGGCCACCTTCTTTGCCAGCCTGTGCAGGCGCCAGTCGAAGGGCTCTGCGAAGGGGTTGGCGGCGGCGCCGATGAACATCTTGGGTGGCTCATCGATCTCCTCGCCGCCCAGGAACTTGCCCTCATCTCGCATGGTCTTGACCATGTGGATGAGCTGCATGGAGTCGATGTCGAAGACGCCCTTGGCGTGGGGGTTGTCCCCGAACTTCTGGTGGTCGCCAGAGAGGCAGAGCATGTTCTTGATGCCCATGGCAGATGCGCCCAGCACATCCGACTGCATGGCGAGGCGGTTTCTATCCCTGCACACCATCTGGTAGTTGGGCTCGAGCCCCTCCTTGATGGCGATGAGGCTGGCGGCCCAGCTCGACATGCGCACCATGGCCGTCTGATTGTCGGTGATGTTTACGGCGTCCACCTTGCCCTTCAGGAAGGCGGCCTTCTTG
>JAJRWW010000161.1 GCA_024276595.1 Myxococcota bacterium | reverse complement strand
TTACCTGCTACACGTTGCCATCCTATCTGACTGGACAATAGCCTGACCCTTACCCCACTTCAAAATATGGAGGCCTAGGCTTTGAAACGTATTGATATCGGTGACCTTTTTTTGGCGCAGAACATGCCCAGCATGGCCGCGTCAGCCATGTCCGCCGCTCCTCCAGGGGGCGCCTCCCCGGCGGGACCCGTGATGGGAGCTCCTGGCGCCGGTGGCAAGACCACCGGTACCATGGAGCCGGCGAGCAAGCACAAAAAGCCCCCCAAGGGTGGATGCTTCGGAGGGAGCCCGCTGACCACTTTGCTACCGCTTCTGCTCATGTTCGTGGTGTTCTACTTCTTCCTCATGCGCCCGCAGCAGAAGAAGGCCAAGGAGCTCCAGGAGATGCTCGCCGCCCTTCGCAAGGGCGACCAGGTCATCACATCCGGCGGAATAATGGGCAGAATCACGGGGCTCACCGATCAGTACGCGGTCATCGAGGTACAAGAGAAGGTCCGGATGAAGGTTCTGCGCAGCCACATCGCCAGCAAGCAGGCGAGCGGCTCCGGCGGCCCCAAGAAATAGGACGGCAAGGCGATGGAAAAGAAGCTCTGGCCGAGGCTCCTGCTCCTCGGTTTTCTCATGCTGACGGCGACGGCGTACCTGCTGCCCTCCGTCACTAACAAAGACAACCTCCCGAGCTGGTTCACCCGCTACTTCCACAAGCAGATCCTCAAGGGCCTGGACTTGGCCGGGGGCGTCTACCTCGAGTACCACGTGGAGATCGACGTGGCCATCGAGGAGAAGATGGAGCGCATCGGAACCGACATCCGCTCGCTCATGCTCCCCGAGCTTCGCAAGCGCCTGGGGCGGCCGGCCGACGATGGCCTGGAGGACGTGCTCTCGGTGGACGCCGACGGCTCAGAGGTGACGGTCATCTGCCGTGGCAAGGCCAAGAGCTACATATCGTTGGCAAAGAAGGCGGCGAAGAAGGGCGGCTACATGGAGACCAAGACCCCCGTGGTCACCGTGGTCTCCATTTCCGAGTCCAGCGGTCGCGCCGTGTTCCGCATGGATCCGGACCACTCCAAGAAGATCGAGGACGACGCCCTCCGACAGGCGCGCGAGACTATCCAGACCCGCGTGGACGAGTTCGGAGTGGCTGGCGCGGACGTCATGCGTCGAGAGGACAGCATTATTGTTGAGCTGCCAGGGCTTTCGCCGGACTACATCAAGCGGGTCAAGGATCGCCTGGGCCAGGCCGCCCGCCTAGAGTTCAAGATTGTGGACGACGGATCGGCAAAGTTCGAGAAGGTCGCCCAGCTCCTCGTGGCTCTTCAGACGGCCAAGCAGCGCTCCCAGCTCCCCCCGGAGGTGGTGGGCGTTTTCATGGAGAAGCACGGCGCTGGCTGGAGATGGCGCCCGGCCTACCGAAGCCTCGCGAAGATCAAGGCAAAGGTGGGCGACGTTGTGACCCGCGGTGGGCGCAGACGCTACGACATCTACTTCCAGTTCCCCACTACCATCAAGCCCACGGTGGAGAACTTCCTTCGCAAGCTCAACGAGACCCCTGCCCTGGCCGAGTACAAGATCCCCGATGATCGAGAGGTTGGCTTCGGTCCTCCGGACCGTCCGGGCAAGCAGAAGTCCACGGACAAGCGCGCCAAGGTGCTCCGCACCTACTACCTGCACAGGGTGGCGGGCGTTACCGGCGAGTACCTGGACGACGCCGGGGTTGCCTACGACGAAAAGGGACAGGCCATTGTCACCTTCCGCTTCGGCAGAGAGGGAGAGCGCAAGTTCCGCAAGCTCACCAGGGCCAACAAGCACCGCAAGATGGCCATCATCCTGGACAAGCTGGTGAAGTCGGCGCCGGTGATTCAGTCCGAGATCGGCGCCCGCGGTCAGATCACCCTCGGGGGCATGAAGTCGGCCCAGGAGAGGCAGCAGGAGGCCAAGGACATCAGCTCCATCCTCAAGGCCGGCTCTCTGCCGGCCCCCATGAGCCTGGAGTTTGAGCAGCAGGTGGGCCCAAAGCTGGGGCACGACGCCATCCGGAGGGGCACCCTGGCGCTGGTTCTGGGCTCTGTCCTGGTGGTGCTCTTCATGGTGGTGTACTACCGCGGATCGGGGATCATCGCGGTGCTCTGTCTGGTTCTGAACGTGGTGTTCGTGATGGCCATCCTCGCCGCCTACCAGGCGCGCCTGACCCTCCCTGGCATCGCCGGGATAGTGCTCACCGTCGGCATGGCGGTGGATGCCAACGTGATCATATTTGAACGTATCCGAGAGGAGCTGCGCCTGGGCAAGACCCCTCGCGCCTCTATCGACGCCGGGTACAGTCGCGCCTTCTGGACTATCATCGACGCCCAGGTCACCACGGCCATTGCAGGCTTCGTGCTGGCTCAGTATGGCTCAGGTCCCATCAAGGGCTTCGCCGTGACCCTGCTGATCGGCATCATCTGCTCGGTCTACACCGGCGTCTTCGTGAGCAGGATCCTGTTCGATATCCTCACCACGAAGACGAAGATGGAAGATATCAGCATCTAGAAAAGCGAGCGGACGATGAAACAGTTTCGAATCATCAAGCCCGGCACCAAGATCTCCTTCATGGGGAGCCGCCGCAGGTTTGGCCTGCTCTCCGCCTCCCTGGTTGCCGGCTCCATAGTGCTGCTGATAGTGAACGTCTTCGTTCGCGGGTCGGCGCTCAACTACGGCATCGACTTTCGCGGGGGCACACAGGTGCAGATCGAGTTCCAGGACAGGCCCGGCCTGGACACCAAGGCTGTGCGAGCGGCCATGGAGAAGCTGGGCTACAAGCGCCTGGAGGTCATCAAGGCGGGCACGGAGGGCAACGCCTACGTGCTTCGGATGGAGAACCCCAAGATAATCGGTGGGTCATCCAAGGGTGGCAAGGACGCCAAGGCCCTCGTGCTCAAGCACTTCGTTCGCACCGCCATCACGGCCGAGCTCCCCAGCGCCGACACCGCAAAGCCCGCCGACCTCATCGCCCTGGTGCGCTCGGCCGGGATCAAGCGTGTGCGCGACGTGCTCCCCTTGATCCCCACGAAGAAGCCGGTGATCAGGCTGCTGGTGGGCGCTGCCCTCGGCTCAAAGAAGCGGACTTCGCTGGTGGAGGCCATCAAGGCCAAGTACAAGGCCAAGGTGGTCGCCGAGAACATCCAGATCCTGCGCCGCTTCCGGCCCTCCAAGTCTGGCGATCAGATCCGCCTGGTCTTCACCGAGGACGTGAGCGAGACCGAGATCCGCGACGCCTTCGCGGAGGCCAAGCTGGACATCGCCCCGGAGGCCGGCTCGGTGGCCCGTCGGGGCAGGCAGGAGAAGCACAAGATCAAGTGGATGGTTCGCCTCGTGGGCCTGTCGGACAAGCTCACGCGGCAGCTAAACCAGCAGCTCTCCCGTTTCGTGAAGTCCACCGGAGTGCTGCAGAACCTTCGCTTCGCCCTCGACATCCCGCCCAACGACGACGCCGTTACCGCGGCCCTGCGTAGCGCGGGTTACGGCAAGGGGCAGCCCTATGCCCTGCGGGTGACCTTCACCCACAAGGAGAAGCGCAGGCCGGCGGATGTGCGCAAGGAGCTCATCAGCGCCGGGCTCAAGCTTCGGGAGGGCGCCGCCGTTCAGCGGGTGGGCGCCGCCGCCGCCAGGCGCTGGTACGCCGACCTGGCCTTTGACAAGCACACCCCGGTGGCGGCCCTGAAGGCGGCGGTCGGCAAGCTGGGTGGCAAGCTGGAGAGGCTCTCCGTGCGTCTCTCCGAGGAGCGCTTCAGACAGGCCGTAAGGGCAGCAGGCTACACCCCCAACGACGCGCTCATTCTGCGGCTCTTTTTCAAGATGAATGCGGCCACCACCCCGGAGGAGCTGAAGTCGGCCCTCACGGACAAGAAGGTCAACCTCCCCATCGCCAAGCACCGCGACACCCTCGCGCGGGTGGGCGAGGCCCAGGAGAACAAGTGGCTGGTGGTGCTGGACGTGAAGGGCAACGCCTCCGGGCTGGAGCTTGAGCGCAAGCTGGCCACCATCGGCGCAGTTGGGATCACAGCCGTGGAGATCCCCCCCCACGGCGCGGTGAAGTCCATCCAGGCTGTGGTCCGGGTGGGCTCCAAGGTGGGCAAGAAGCTTCGAATCGACGGCATCCTGTCGGTGGTCTACACGCTCTTTTTCATCCTGCTCTACATCGCCCTGCGCTTCGACCTGAAGTTTGCCCCCGGGGCGGTGGTGGCCCTCATCCACGACGTGATCATCACCGTGGGCATCTGGGCACTTTTTTGGTTGGAGTTCGATCTGGCCACCATCGCGGCCCTGCTGACCATCGTGGGCTACTCGCTCAACGACACCATCGTGGTCTTCGACCGGATCCGGGAGAACCTCTCTCGCCTGCGCGACATCAAGCTGGAGAAGCTCATCAACACCTCCCTCAACGAGACCCTCAGCCGCACCCTGCTCACCTCCCTGACCACCCTGGCCGCCATAGCGCCACTGCTCATCTGGGCGACCGGGGATCTTTGGATCTTCGCCCTGGCCCTGACCATCGGTATCGTCGTTGGGACCTACTCCTCCCTCTACGTGGCCAGCCCGGTGGTGCTCTTCCTGGACGGCTGGTTCGCCAAGCGCCAGGCCATCACTCGCCCCACCCGCGACCCTGGCGGCCGAGGGGGCGGCGGCGGTGGCGGATCTTCCAGGAAGCGCACCCGCTCCAAGTACGTCAAGCGGGAGAAGAAGGGCAAGAGCAGCCGCCTGCGCGACGCAGAGGCCTCGAGCTAGACCATGGCCGCGGGTGGCGCCGACACTGCCCCGGCGCCGATCACCCTTCGCTACGTACTGGACGAAGACGAGGAGCTGGAGCGCCGAGGTGAGGTCCTGGCCCAGGAGCTGGGCCT
>JAJRWW010000008.1 GCA_024276595.1 Myxococcota bacterium | reverse complement strand
GTGGCGTGGGTGTGGAGGTCGTTGAAGTGAACCACTGTCAAGGGGCGCTCGTTGGGACCGGGCTGGGGAAAGCAGGTCACCCGGAAGTAGACGGGCGGCGCCGATGCATCGGCCAGCCGAGCCTCCAGGGAAACACCACCGGCGCTCGTGCAGGACAGGCCCCCGACGCCTGCCTCTCCGGCAGCGTCCGTCACCGTGGAGAAGGGCGCCGAGCCCAGGTCCACTGCGCCCGTGCCAAAGCGGGGCCCGGATCGGACGGTCCAGAGGACCTCCACTCCAGCTCGGCCCGCCCCCTGGCGGTCGACCAGGTGCACTTGCAGGTCCTCTCCCAAGGGCTGCCCCACGAACCCGGTCTGGTGGTTCCCACCCACATCCGTGAAGAGGAGGGGAGACTCCCCCAGGCCGGCGTCCGGATCCACAAAGCAGCTAGTGCGGCCCCCGCCGGGGCCGCAGCCTGAAAGGACCGCAAGCCCACACGCAACAGCGAGCGCCCCAAGAACCCGACTCCTGCCCCGGTCACGGCGCGCCCAGCGCCCGGACGCGCGCCCAGGTGCAGCCGGGCAGCCAGTGGGCCGCCAGGGCCCTGAATGACAGCCAGCTCCCAGGCCATGGAGCCGGCTCGCCAGAGACACCATGCAGCCGCGGGTGATCATCACTAGATGATGCTCACCCCGGCCGCCCCGGTCAACCAGGCTGACAACACACTCCCCGCGGTGGCAGGTGAGGATGCAGGGAGCCCGCTCCCCGCGGTGGCAGGGGGGAACGGATCAAGTCACCTGGTCTCCCTGCTGGGAGAGCGCGTGCTGGGCCAGATGCACCGCGGCGTCACCAGCCTCACCGCCCACGGAGGCTTCTCCGGAGAGCCCAAGCAGGTGCCATACGCGGTCATCTCCCGCGGAGAGCTGGCCCGGCTCGAGCGGCTGATCCACGACGTGGATCCCGCCGCCTTCCTGGCCGTGGGCGCCGTGCACGAGGTCTTGGGCGTGGGGTTCACCCTCGACGCCGAGAGGCGCGCCCTGGCCACATGAGTGTCGCCCAGCGCGCGGACCCGGTGCACGACCAGCGCCGGCAGCGCCCGCACCCGGGCAAAGGCATCCTGTTTCGAGGAAAAACATCCTTGACTGGAATCAGCGCCGAATGATAAGCACATTTTCGTAACCCAAGTCACCAACCACAAGGATGCAAAAACCGATGCGTGCAATCAAACACTCCATGTACATGGCGCTGGTCCTGGCTCTTGCGCTGGGTCTTTCGGCAG
This sequence comes from Myxococcota bacterium, assembly GCA_024276595.1. Lineage (GTDB taxonomy): Bacteria > Myxococcota_A > Polyangia > HGW-17 > JAJRWW01 > JAJRWW01. Next base: position 4,832 of record JAJRWW010000008.1, on the reverse strand, counting down.
CCGGCTGCAAGAAGAAGGGCAAGAAGAGCAAGTCCAAGCGAGCCAAGGCGGGCATGGTCGCCCTCAAGTCCGGAAAGGCAAACAAGAAGCTCAAGAAGCTGAAAAAGAAGCTCAAGAGGGTCAAAAGAAACCTGAAGAAGGCCAACAAGAAGGACAAGCTCGCCAAGGGAAAGAAGCCCAAGCTGAAGAAGCCCGAGTACAAGCGCCTGGTGCTGGCCCTGGCCACCTGCAGCTTCAAAAAGTATAGCTGGGACTACAAGTGCCCTGCCTACCTGGCCCTGCAGAAGGCCCGCAAAGAGAAGAAGCTGGACATCAAGGACTTCTACAAGTGGCAGTCCAAGTGGGGCCTCGAGCTGCTCAAGAGCAAGTCCCCCTCCCTGCGCTACAGGGCGGTGAGCATGTTGAGCTCCGCCTGGGCAGGCGGCATGAAGGAGGCCAACGTCAACGCGATCATCGAGGTGGGCAAGGCCGAGAAGAACATCGCGGTGCTCCGACACATGCTCGACGCCATGAGCTCGAACCAAAAAAAGCACCCCCAGGTGGGCAAGTTCATCATCGCAAACCTCAAGCATCCCAACGAGGCGGTCAGGCTGCGCGCAGTCTGGAGCCTCGCGGCCTGGGGACGAGACACCAAGGGTGCCGCCAAGGCCATGCTGGCGGTCATCAAGAAGGACGAGAGCAAGAAGATCCAGCGGGCCGCCTGCGAGGGAGCCGGCAAGCTGGATGACGAGTCGGTGCTGCCCACCCTCAAGAAGCTCACCCTCAACAAGAGGACCGATCCCAACCTGTACTACTACTGCTTCAAGGGCGTCATCCATATGTGGACCCGCTATCCCTTCCACCCCAAGAAGCCGAGCAAGAAGGCCTACAGGCTCACCTTGAAGCTCCTCAAGCAGAGGGGGCGCACTGACAAGCGCCCGCCCTGGGGCATCGCCAGCATGTTCCACGGCCTCTACAAGGAGGGCACAAAGAGCTACAAGGAGTGGGCCAAGAAGGCCTCCTGGTACAAGAAGAAGGATCTCATCAAGGCCATCGGCGCGGTCATCAAGGACTCCAAGGCTGGCTGGATGGTCCGCACCTACCTGGTGGAGACGGCAGCAAAGCTCGGCGCCAAGAAGAAGTTCTTCAAGGCTCTCCTGAGGGCCTACAAGGGCAAGGAAACGGAGCATCCGCACACCTACGTCGCCAAGGCCCTCAAGAAGCACGTCTGAGCGACCGGCCGCGGGCTACACCGAGACGCGGTTGCGGCCGGCCGCCTTGGCCCTGTAGAGGGCCCGGTCGGCCGCCGCAATCAGCTCCAGCAGCTTCCCCCCGTCCTCTGGGAAGGACGCAACCCCGATGCTGATGGTGGGTCGCAGCGCGATCCCGTCCTTTGAGAGCCCGGCCCCCTCCAGGGCTCCCCGGATCTCCTCCCCGACCTCGACCGCATCCCGCTTGAGGATCCCCGGCAAGAACGCAGTGAACTCGTCTCCACCGAAGCGACAGGCCTGCCCGCGCGAGCCGAGCACCCGCGCGATCAACCGCCCCGTCTCACCGATACAGTGAGCGCCGAACAGGTGCCCGTGGGTGTCGTTGATGGTCTTCACCCCGTCCATGTCCATCATCAAGATGGAGAGGGTGAGGCCGTTGGCGCGCGCCGCTTCCAGCGCGTAGTCGAGGGCGTCGTCGAAGCTGCGCTTGGACTCCAGGCCGGTCAAAGGGTCTGTGGAGACGAGCTGGGAGACCATGTCGTGAAAGCCCAGGTCCATCTCGTCGGCCATGGAGAAGCGCACCACCGTGTCGCCCACGAAGATCTTCTCCCCCTCCCGCAGGTTCCAGGGAGCCGTGATGAGCCCTCCATCCACGTGGGTGCCGTTGGTGGAGCCCAGGTCCTCCAGAACGTGGTGCCGGCCCCTGGGAAGCACCCTGGCGTGGCGCCAGGACACGACAAGATCCTGAAGGGGCAGGTCGGCGTCCTCGGCCCGTCCAATGACAATCGGCCGATCCACCACCACGTTTCGCCCCAGGTCCCGCTTGCCACCTCTTATCACCGTCAAGAAGGCGATGCGCCGTGGGGTCGCTCCCGATGGCTCTGGGGGCGAAAGGGGCTCCCGCTGCACCGTCTTGATCTGCCACTTGTCTCGATTGCTCATGGTGTGGGCCGCCCCGTCGAGCCGTCTGGCGGCGAAGGTACCACCGGGCCACGAGAGGGGTCAATCACAGCAGCTCGGCCAGGGCTCGAATCGAAAGGACCCCCTCTGGGGGAGACGTGGACGAGCGGTGCAGGAGGACGCCGGTCAGGCCCACCCCATCGGCGCCTCGGATGTCGTCGGTGAGGCTGTCACCGACCATGATCGTGGTCTCCGGCCGTGCCTCCATTCGTTCCAGGGCCAGCTCGAAGATCCGGCTCCCCGGCTTGCGATGGCCGCACACCGCCGAGATGAGCACCGCGTCCACGAGTGGAGCAATGCCCAGACCCTCCAGGATCCCCTCCAGGCGGCTGTCCCAGTTGGAGACCACCGCCAGCTTGACCCCTCGCGAACGGAGGCTCCGCAGGGTCTGGAGGGCGTCTCCAAAGGGCTGCCAGGTGCTCACCTGGCCGAAATGGGCGTAGAGCTGCTCGTACCAGGCCTGGGGATCGTCGGTCAGGGCGGGAATGGACTCGGCAACCGCGAAGCAAAGGCGACGCCAGAAGGCACGATCCTGCTCATCGGACCAGCGAAACCCGTCCAGCCCCTCGGCCATGACCCGCCGCTCCCGCTCGAAGAGGTCCCGAAAGCGACGTCGCACCTGGAGCAGCAGCTCCTCCAGGGGCACTCCCGATCTCCTGGCAAGGCCGACGTAGATGGACTCCACCGTCCGTACCGGGTGGATGAGGGTCATGCCGGCGTCGAAAAGAGCGACGTCGAAAGGCGGGATCTCGACGCCGGCGTCGGGGCTCTTGCTGGCCGCGGGATCCGCAGCACTGCCTGGGTCGCGGCCAGCCGCTGGGTCGTCATTCATGGGCGCGTCTCCTTTGGCGGCAGTCTAGGCTCCGCTGGGAGCAAAGTCCACAGCCTGCGGGAGAGGGGTCGCAGGGGCTATCGCGGGATGGGAAGCCCCAGATCCACCAGGCGGTCGCGAATGCGCCTGGCAGCGTCCAGTGCAGCTCCGGCCAACCCTGGGAGCCGAGCGAGCACGGCATCCGTGCTGCTGCTCCTGCCAGGGCCAGGGCCAGGGCCAGGGCCAGAGCCAGAACCCAGATCGCCCACGTGGGCCGGGGGGCCCTGTGGGAGCCGGATCCGGCGCCGGGGCGGATCCAGTGCGTCGTCTCCACCCGGCTGCACGAACAGGCGGTTGACGAACTCGATGAGCAGCCGCTCCGACAGCCTGGGAGGAAGCACGTTCATGATGTCGTTGATGTCGGCCATCTTCTCCGGCACGCCCACGCCCTTCATTCCCGCCATGCCGATCATCTTGTTGAAGATGGCGTCGTTCAGGCGGTCGGGATCCAGCCGCCCGAAGGTCGCGGACACGGCGCTGGCCAGCTTGCTGCCCCTGGGAGCCTTCACCTTGGCGCACACTTCCCGAAGATCGCGCAGCATGGCCTCGGTGTGCTCGGTGTTGCTGGGGTTCACCGACAGGTGAATACACTCGCGGTAGTCGTCGAGCCTGAGCTGTGGCTGGATGTGCCAACCCCTGGAGCTCATGGCGTCGATTACGTGGAAGACGTTGACCTCATCGGAAGTGAAGGCGATGAGCGGCATCTCCGAGTCGCCCAGGAGCCGAAGCTGAGGAATCTCGGCGATGCCCTGCTTGAGCCTTCGGGTGGCATCCAGCAGGGCTCGGGCTATCTCCCTGTAGCCATCACGCCCAATGAAGCTCATCACCGCCCAGGCGCCTGCCATGGGTCCAGCGCCCTTGGTGGACTGGACGCTGGTGTTCACGATGGTGTAGCCGGTCCAGGCGGCGCAGGCAAATATCTGGTGTCGCCTCAGCTCGGCGTTGCGGTAGAGCACCACCGACGCCCCCTTGGGGGCGTACGCGTACTTGTGCAGGTCCATGGAGATGGAGGTAACTCCATCCACCGAGAGGTCGAAGTCGGGGACATCCACCCCCAGCTCCTTGAAGAAGGGCAGGAGGAACCCGCCTATGCAGGCGTCCACGTGCAGGAGCAGCCCGTGGTCCAGCGCCACCTGCCCCAGCTCGGGGATGGGGTCCACCGTGCCATAGGCGTAGCAGGAGGCAGAGCCCACCAGCAGGATTGTGCTGGGGGAGATCAGGCCCCGAACCGTCTCCGGGTCCACCCGGAAGGTCTCCGGGTTCACCCGGGCGGGGACCACCTTGACGTCCAGGTAGTGGGCCGCCTTGTGAAACGCTGCGTGGGCCGTCACGGGCAGGATCATCTCTGGCCGCTCGATGTCAGGGCGGCGGTGACGGAAGTAGTCCCTGGCGGTCTTCACCGCGAGCATGATGGACTCTGTCCCGCCGCTGGTGAATGTGCCCGCAGTCTGGGCATCCCCCCCCAGGTGAGCGGCCGCCATGGCCACCACCCGGTTCTCCAGCTCCAACACACTGGGGAAGAACGTGGGATCCAGGGCGTTCTTGTACATGAAGGCCATGAAGGCGTCCTTGGCCACCCTCTCGGCCCGCTCGCCAGCGTCAAAGGTGTAGGCGTAGCACTTGCCGCTGCGCCAGTCGTAGTCCGAGCCAGCGAAATCCTCCAGCGAGCGGAAGACATCCTCCCTGCCGAGTCCCTGCGGGGGTATCTGCATATGTTCCTCGCGAATGAAAAGAGCGTCAGGGGATGTATACCACAATCAGAAGGCGGGGATCTCGCCAGCCCTTTGGCCGGGCTCATGGCCAAAGATACC
>JAJRWW010000160.1 GCA_024276595.1 Myxococcota bacterium | reverse complement strand
CTCCAGCCGGTCTAGCTGCTTGGCGGCCTTGCGCTTTGCTATGTCCTCCTTGGTCAGGGGTTTTTGCCTGGCGTCGGAGGGTTTTTGCTTGTTCTGCTTGTCCTTGTTCTGCCTGTCCTTGCTCTGCTTGTCCTTGCTCTGCTTGTCCTTGTTCTGCTTGTCCTTGTTCTGCTTGTCCTTGTTCTGCTTGTCCTTGTTCTGCTTGTCCTTGTTCTGCTTGTCCTTGTTCTGCTTGTCCTGCTTGTCCTTGTCATCCGGCGGCTTGCACTCCTTTTTGAAGCGCTCCGCCAGCCTCTTTGCGCTCTCGGCCAGGGTCCCTGATGCAGCCTTGGCTCCGGCCACCCGCCGGAGGGAGAGCTCCAGGTTCCACTTGGCATCAAAGTAGCTCGGGTCCCGCAGGAGCACCAGCCTGTACTCGTCGAGGGCCTCTTTAAATGCGGACACCACCGCCTGCTGCTTCTGCAGGGCATCCTTGTAGCTCTTGCCCGCTGCGGCCATGGCCTGACAGCGCTGTTTTTTCTTGTCCTCCCCAGCCAGGGCGGCGATGGCCGCCTCGGCCTGCTTCACCGCCGTTGCGGCCTTTCGTGCGGCATCCAGGGCAGGGGCGGCCAGCCGGTAGAGGGTGTTGGCCAGGTTGTAGAAGGCGCGCTTGCGGAGCTTTTCGTCCGTGGCGCCGGTGGCAGCCAGGAATGCATCCTTGGCCTTCTTCAGCTCTCCCTTGCCAAAGTGGGCCAGGCCGCGGTTGTAGTCCAGTCGGTGCCTTCGCCCCAGCCGTTTCTCTGCCTGCTGGTAGTGCTTGAGGGCCTGGGCGTGCTTGCCGGCCCGGAGGAGCTTGTTGCCCTCCTCCACGTCCGGGTCTGGCTTGGTGAAGAGCTGCCACCCAGAAGAGAGCAAGGCGGCTGCCACCAGGCACAGCGACGCGGCCCTTACCAGCGTGATCTTGTCCCTTGAGCTTCTCATGGATCCAGGCCTCTTTGGCTCTCTTGACGGGCCTCTTTGGCTTCCAGAGAGCATATCATCATAGGGCTCCCTTGGCACGTGGGGGGCGCTCGCTGCGCTCGCCGCCAGTGCCACCGCGCTTGGATGCGCCCGCTGCCACGCGCTGCCCTTCTGGCGCTCGAGGGGTGGATTGCTTGCCCCGAAAGGACCAGCGCCGGCTGCCAAGGGTTGCTTCAAAAAGCAGGAGCAAGAAGGCGCCGAAGAGCAGAAGCTCGTAGCTGTCACGGTAGTCGCGGCGGATTCGTTTCTTGGTCTCGGCTTTCTGTAGCTTGTCGATCTGCTTGAGGAAGCGGTCTACTCCGAAGCGCGCGGCGGTGGCCTGGAAGTAGCTGCCCGAGGTGATGCGGGCGATGCGCATGAGGGTCTTCGGGTCCAGCTTGGTGGTCACGAACTTGCCCTTGTACTTCAAGTAGCCGGCCTGCTTGCCGTCCTCCAAGATCTCGGGGATCAGCTCCCCAATGGGTGAGCCCACGCCCAAAGTGTAGATCCGGATCCCCAGCTTCTTGGCCATCTGGGCAGCCTTGATTGGATCGGACTGGTGGTCCTCTCCGTCGGTGATGAGCAGGATGACCTGGTCCCGGGGCTTGCCCTTGCCGCGGACCCTCTTTAGCAGGCGTATCGCCGAGGTGAGAGCCAGGCCGATGGCGGTGCCTCCAACGGGCATGTCGTTGGGGGTCATGTCCTCCCAAAACAGCTTGATGGCCTTGTAGTCGGTGGTTATGGGCAGCTCCTTGACCGAGCCTGCGAAGAGCACCAGGCCCACCCGGGTGCCGTGGAGCCTGTCGAGCAGGCGAGAGAGCTCCTGCTTGGCTCTCTGGATGCGCGACAGGGGGATGTCCCGGGCGTACATGGACTTGGAGTAGTCCAGCACAATGACCAGGTCGATGCCCCGCTCCTTGACGATGCGGGCCTTCCCCGCGTACTGGGGCCGCCACCAGGCCACAAGGAGCAGCGCCAGGGCCAGGCACACGAGCACTGGCCGTAGCACGGCGAGCAGGGGAGAGCGGGAGAAGATCATCCGTCCCATCTGCTGTGGGTGACCGGCGGCGCGCAGGCGGCGCTGGCGAAGGGCGGCGGTGACAATGTAGCCCACCACAGCAGCCACAAGGAGCCCCAGCGCTAGGACCACCTGGGACCAGGGCGCGTGTGGGGGAAAGTTGGCCAGACGGTCAGGCACTAGGGGAACCTCCTGAAGACGGCCAGGCCCAGCAGCAGCTCCAGGCCCAGCAGGAGCAGACCGGGCAGCAAGAACGCCCGGTAGTGCTGGTCGGGGATGGACTCGACCCGCACCCGCTTGTCCTTTTTCAGGCTGTCCAAGATCCGCTGGAGCCGCTCCTCCAGGGCTTTCCGATCGGTGGCCAGGTAGGGCGTGCCTCCAGTGATGGCAGCTATCTCCTCCAGCAGCCGTGGGTTCACGCGGTAGCGTCGCCCGCCCCAAAAGCTTCGCCTGCCGTGCTGACCCATCAGGATGGTGAACACCTTGATCTTGAAGGTGGCGGCAAAGTTGGCGGCCTGGTTGGGGGTGACGCTCTGGAACTTGGAGTTGTCGTCGCCGTCGGTGAGCAGGATGACGACCTTGGAGCTCGCCTTGGACCGGCGTAGCCGGTTTATGGCTGTGCCCAGGGCGTCACCTATGGCGGTCGCGCGCCCGTCTATCACCCCGAGGCGCACCTCGGCCAGCAGGGCGCGCAGTGCGGCGTAGTCCAGCGTGGGCGGACACCAGGAGTAGGCCTCTTTTCCAAAGAGCACCAGCCCCATGCGGTCGTTCTTTCTCTTGTTGATGAAGGCGTCCAGGACCTCCTTGGCCACCTCCAGTCGGTTCTTCCCGCTCCCGAAACGGCCTCCCGAAAGGTCCCTGTCCTGCATGGAGAGCGACACGTCCAGGACGATCATGATGTCGATGCCCTCTACCGCCTCCTCGTGTCTCACGGTGTGGGAGGAGAGCGGCCTCGAGAGGGCCAGCACGAACAGCACCAGGGTCACCACCCGCAGGACGGCCGGCACCTTCCGTACCCTGGCGAGCATGCCAGGGCCCACGGCCGCGAGGTCTCGAGCTCGGGAGAAGAGCAGAACACCACTGCGTCTCTTCTCCCTGTGGAACGAGAGCCAGCAGACCAGAGGTAGCGCGAGCAGCAGCAGCAGCGCCCAGGGGTGGGTGAGGCGGAGGTCGAACAGGTGCACCGGCAGGCGGGACTCTATGACCACCAGCGTCCCCAGGCCGACAACCAGCAGCAGCATGTACGGAAAAAGATGCTCCCAGAAGAAGGCCATGCGGCGACGTGCGCGCTGGATGGCCTCGGGATCCGGCTGCTCGGGCCCATCCACCTCCAAGGCGGTGGCCTGATCTGGCAAGGGTCGCCCCGGAGGAGCTCCTGGGAGCTGGACCGAAGGGGTCCTGGTGTGTGGGTCGCGCCCGCTAGTCACCGTCCACCTCCGCCTTGTCCACCTCCCTGGGGCCACGGTGGCCAGGATCACCGTCGTGGGCCCTGGCGCCCGGAGCTGCTCTGTCGTCGGCGCTGGCGTTGCTCTTGCCGTCGGCAGTGGCGTTGCTCTTGCCGTCGGCGCTGGCGCTGCTCTTGCCGTCGGCGTCGCTGTCACCTGAGCCCTCGGGCTGGGGGATGAGCTTGGTGGCGTGCACGATGTGCTCGGCCTGGGCCACGGCGCGCTGAGCCTCCTCGAGGGGAGGGATGTACTTGGCGAACTTCACCAGGTCGCAGTCCAGGAGGAAACGCAGGAGCTCGTCGCCATGGATGCCGGTCAGGGAGACCTCGCCCATCTCGTCCATGAGCTCGGTGGTGGTCAGCTCCAGCGAGTCGAACCCGTAGCGATTCCCCAGGTACTCGCGGATTGCCTCGGAGACGCCAAAGTAAAAGGGCTTTAGCTCACCCCGCTCCAGGTAGCCTGCCGAGCGCAGGGCCACCAGCTTCTCCAGGGCGATCTCGTGTGCCGGCCGGGGCGGCGGGAGGGGCTTTTTCCGGCGCCGACGCCGGCGGAGGAGGAAGTACAGCAAGAAGCCGAGGGCAACCCCGGCCAGGACCCCTGCAACAATGAGCAGGATGGTCTTCAGGCGCCTGTCCTCCACGAGGATCTGGGCCGGGGGGGCGTTCTTTTTGAGCTGCGGGTGGGGCTCGTTCGCCAGAACGGAGGAGATGGCCTGGACCACGGGCCGGGTCTCGACTACGAGGGCCGGGGCAGATACAGGGGAGCTGGGGTCCAGGCCCTTGAAGGCCTTGCGCGGGGGCACGTAGGTGATGGGGATGGCAGGCAGCGTGACCTGGCCCACGTCGAATGCAGCCACCCGCAGGATGAGCTCGTGCCGGGTCTTGCCCCCGTCGAGCTGCTCGGTGCGGGTGGGTTCACGCCCCACGAGGGAGAAGGCTCCCAGGTCGAGGCTCGTGGGAAGGTTGACTGGGACCTCGTTGCGAGCGATCACAACCACCCTCACCCGGATCACGTCTCCCACGTAGACCTTCTTTTTGCCTCCGGTGTCCAGGCTGGCCGAGGCGGTGGGCTTCCAGCCGGGGAGCAGATCCGCGGTGGAGAGTGAAGGGGTGGCGGGCGGAGCCGGGGCTGCCGGCCGCATGGGCTGGGCCGTCGGCCGCATGGGCTGGGCCGTCGGCCGCATGGGCTGGGCCGTCGGCCGCATGGGCTGGGCTGCCGGCCGCATGGGCTGGGCCGTCGGCCGCATGGGCTGGGCTGAAAGCAGCAGCGAGGTCGCAAGGCTTGCCACGAGAAGGCCGCTCATCGCCTTCCTCGCTTTCCTCGGGCTTCGAAGAACTGCACCAGCGGGGTCAGAAATGGCTGGTCGGTGCGCACGTTTATGAAGTCCAGCTTCAGGCGCCGAAAGAGCGACTCACGCAGCTCTCGCTGCCGCAGCACGTAGCGCCGGTAATGTCGGCGCAGGGATCGGCTAGTGTGCACGGCCTCCACCTCGCCAGTCTCCGGATCCTCGACCAGCACAATCCCGAGCTTTGGGAGCTCCTCCTCCATGGGGTCGGTGATCGAAACAGGGATCAGGTCGTGGCGCTTGCCCGCCACCTTGAGGGCGTGCTCGTATCCGGAGTCGATGAAGTCGCTGATCAGGAAAGCCACGGCCCTTCGGCGGGACACGTTCCCCAGGAAGCGCAGGGCCACGTCCAGGCTTGTGCGGCGAGACTCGGGGCTATAGGAGAGGATCTCTGTCACCACCCTCAGAACATGCTTCTTGCCTTTCTTGGGGTGGACGAACTTCTCCACCCGGTCGGTGAATATGATCAGCCCCACCCGGTCGTTGTTCTTTATGGCGGAGAAGGCCAGCAAGGCGGCCAGCTCGGCGGCCATCTCCCTCTTCACCTGCTCCCGAGAGCCGAAGAGGCCCGAGCCGCTCATGTCCACCAGGAGCATGACGGTCAGCTCCCGCTCCTCCACGAAGACCTTGACGAAGGCGTCGTTGAGCCTGGCGGAGACGTTCCAGTCGATGAGTCGAATGTCGTCCCCCGGCTGGTACTGGCGCACCTCGTCGAAGGCCATGCCTCGGCCCTTGAACACGGACTGGTACTGGCCCGCGAGCATGTCGTTGACAAGCCGCTTGGTGCGGATCTCTATGTGCCGCACCTTGCGTATGAGCTCTCTGGGGAGCATCGCCTTAGGGTATTTCCACGTGGTCGAAGAGGCGCTGGATGACGTCCTCGGTGCTGATCTCCTCGGCCTCGGCCTCGTAGGTGAGCACCAGGCGGTGGCGAAGCACGTCGGGGCCGATGGACTTGATGTCCTCCGGGGTCACGTAGCCACGGTGGCGCAAAAAGGCGTGGGCCCTGGCGGCCAGGTTCAGGTAGATGGATGCCCGGGGGCTGGCGCCGTACTCGATGTAGTCCGCCAGCTCCGCCAGGCCGTAGTCCGATGGATTGCGCGTGGCAAAGACCACGTCCACGATGTAGTCGCGGATCTTCTCATCGATGTACACCTGGTTGATGACCTCCCGTGCGGCCAGGAGCTGCTCGGGGTCGATGACCTTCTGCAGCTCTTGCAGGGGAGCCCCGGTCATGCGGTCCATAATCTCCCGCTCCTCCTTCTTGGAGGGGTAGCCCACCCGGAGCATGAGCATGAATCGATCTAGCTGGGCTTCGGGCAAGGGGTAGGTCCCCTCCTGCTCGATGGGGTTCTGGGTGGCCATCACCAGGAAGGGGGAGGGGAGCTTGTACGTGGTGTCTCCAATGGTGACCTGCTTCTCTTGCATGGCCTCCAGCAGGGCGGACTGCACCTTTGCGGGTGCGCGGTTGATCTCGTCAGCGAGCACCAGGTTGGCGAAGACCGGGCCCTTCTTCGCCGAGAACTCACCGGTCTGAGGGGTGTAGATGACCGTACCGATGATGTCGGCCGGGAGAAGGTCCGGGGTGAACTGGATGCGGTGGAACCTGGCGTCCATGACCTCGCTCAGGGTGCTCACCGTGAGGGTCTTGGCCAGACCCGGAACCCCCTCCAGGAGCACGTGACCTCCGCACAGAAGGCCCACCAGCACCCGCTCGACCATGTAGCGCTGGCCCACGATGACCTTGCCCACCTCCCCAAGGACCGCGTCCACGAAGGCGCTCTCCTTTTGAACCATCTCGTTGATCACCTTGACGTCGTACTGCATGTGGACTCCGTGGCTCAGCGGGCCGGGTTGTTGTTGACCTGGTGGGCGAGCGTAATAGCACGCCTTCGCTCGCCCGTACAACCCCCAGGGGTCGGGGATCATTCCCAGGTTTTCTCCCGGGCGGTGGCCAAACCTGGTGAAATGGGTGATGAGAGCGGATCGTGGGGCGGGAGGGGCTGGGACGGCGCCGACCCTCCAGGCGGGCCGGCGCCAAAAAGGCTAGCTGTCTGCCAGGCAGCCCGCGACGAACTCGTCATTGCACTCGGCCATGGCGCAGCCGATGAAGTCCTCCGTGGCGAAGCAGCCAGCAGCGGCAGCGCAGGTCTGGGCGATGTTGTACAGGTACTGGGCCAGTGGTGTCGCCTGCTCGAAGCACTCAAACTGCATGCAGGCGATCCGCGCGGCGTCGTCAGTCAGCTCCGCGCAGTCGCTGAGACAGCTCAGGGCCAGATCATTGCAGCCATAGCCCGCGGGGTTGTTGTTGCAGCAGGCGGGGATGGTCCAGCAGGTTAGGTTGGCGCCGTGGGTGGGATCCACGCAGATCTCGCCAGTGTTGCAGTCGTTCACGTCCACGCAGGTGTTCCCGGTGTCACTCATGGGCTCGGGGTTGCAGGTTGGGTCCTGGCCGTTGCAGTCCACCATGCTGCAGGCGCCGATGCCGGCCATGTCGGGGTAGCCGAGCCCCATGAGGGGCTCGGAGTCCACGCACAGCCCAGCGATGGCGCACATGGCCGGATGGGAGGCGTCGTTGGTGGCCATGGGGTCCAGGTCGTCGCAGTCGGTGCCAGGCTCGGTCATCAGGTAGGGGGGCGAGAT
>JAJRWW010000159.1 GCA_024276595.1 Myxococcota bacterium | reverse complement strand
GCAGCGCCGCAGCATTTTCTGGGAGTAGCGGCTGTCGTTGCGGCTGATGCGGCCGGGCTCGTCTCGCACCGCCAGGAGCACCTCGGGCACCTTGGCGAACCGAACCCCGCGCTGCATGAGGTGGAGCCACAGGTCGTAGTCTTCGCAGAACTCCAGGTCCCGGTATCCCACGGCCAGCACGTCCCTGGGGGCCAGGATTGAGGAGTGCGCCACCCCAGACTCCACGTACCGCTCCCGGAAATGGTCCAGAGGTGTCAGCAGCCCGTTCACCCAGCTCACGTACCGGGCCATGCCAGGCCCTGGTGGCTGGCCGTCCGTGTGGAAGGAGCGAATGCGGGTGGCGACAACCCCGAGGTCTGGCTGTGACTCCAGCAATGAAAGCTGGGCCTCCAGGCGGCCGGGCTCGCACAGGTCGTCGGCGTCCATGCGGGCCACCAGGGGCGTCTGGCAGAGGCGCAGTCCCTCGTTCAGGGTGGGTGGGATGCCGCCATGGGGCAGCCGGACGTAGCGAAAGCGCCTGTCCCTGTGCTCGTAGCTTGTGGCCAGCTCGCCGGAGGAGTCGGTGGAGCCGTCGTCCAGGATCCAGGTCTCCCAATCTGTGAAGGTCTGGGCCAGGAGGCTGTCGAGCGCCTCGGCAAGGGTTGCCTCCGAGTTGTACACGGGCAGCAGGATGCCGATTCGGGCCATGGGGATCCTCGCGGGGAGCCATGGTAAGTAGCACGAACCAGGGCCTCGAAAAAGGCCCTGGTTCGTGCTTCGGGCCAGGGCTTGCGCGGAGGCGGTGCTCTGGATAGTGTGGGTCTGCCTGTGAGGGCTCCGAGGCATAACGTGACCACGCGCGACCCCCATAACAGTACCTCCAAAGCACGGGTCACCTGGCTGTTGCCGCTTCTCGTCGGGCTGGTGGGGCTGCTCGTGTTGGTGCCCGGCATCTGGAGCTTCGGCCTGTGGGAGCCCCCGGGCACCTGGCAGGTGGTCATCGTGCGCAAGACCTCAGGTGAGGGCTCCTTGCAGGTGCGGCGCAAGGCCGGGCGCTACGACTGGGCCCGGTCGGAGGTGCGCCTCGCCCAGGAGGCGCGCGATGCCCTGCTCTCCGCACCCAAGGGGGCGCGCGGGGAGCGGGCCCCAAAGGGGGTTGATGGGGCCGGCGGAAGGGCTGGGAGGCGGGTGCCCGAGGGCGCACCCGGCAAGGCAGGGGCGAGCAAGCAGCTCCCTCGCCGCCCCCCCTGACACAGGGGCTGGTGCAGCTCGGGTTTCGGGCGCTGGGTACCTCCGAGTGGGCTGGACGGCTGCCCCTGGCTCTCGCCGGAGTGCTGTGTCTGCTGTCTCTGTTTTTTCTTCTCAGGAGGCTCTTTGGGCCCTGGACCGGGCTGCTCGGGGCCGGCGTGCTGCTGGGCATGCCCGCCTTCGTGCTGCAGTCGCGCCAGCTCACCTCGGACATCCCCACCCAGCTCTCGGGGCTGCTGGCGATCTCCGGTCTGGGGCTGGCCTGTGCTCCGGTTGGCAGCTCCAGGCGCCTGCTCTGGCTCATCCCCGGCCTGGGTGGCCTCATCCTCGGCTTCTTCTCCCGGGGGGCGGTGGTGGGTGTCTTGCTGCCGCTGCTGGCGGTCTCGCTGACGCTCGTCTTTTCACGGCATCTTTACAGGGCTTCGCCCAGAGCTCCGGTGCAAGGCCCTGGTGGGGCACCTGGCGGTGGGGAGCGCTCTTCGCCCCTGAGCCGCGCCTTCTGGATCCAGGTGGGGCTCGGGCTCCTGGCCTCGGTGGCCCTGACCATCACCGCGGCCGTGCTCCTGGCCGGGCTGAACCCGCCGCGCTACTCGTCGTTTTTCGGCGAGACTCCCCTGGTGGCGCTGAAGGTGATGAGCTACCACTCCGTAAAGACCCCTCCCTTCCAGCTCGCGGTCTTCGACGTGATGCTCAAGCAGCTCGCCTTTGCCGCCTACCCGTGGATCGCGCTGGCGCCCCTGGGCCTGGCATATCTTCTCGACTTCGGCAGGGTCGGCTCCGGAGCGGGAGCGGCGCTCCACCTGAAGGGTGAGCGCGCGCGCCTCGCAAGCTACGGGCGGCTCTTGCTGGTGTGCTGGGTGTTGGTGGCGATGCTCCTGGGGACATACTGGGTGCTGCGCTTCGGCGACCTCAAGTTCCCGGCGCTCCCAGCCCTGGCCGGGGTCCTGGCGGTCCTCTTGGCCGGCCTGGTCCGGGAGCGCTCCGGGCGCCTTTGGATGCTGGGCCTGGCCGTGGCCGTGGTGGTCCTGGTGCTGATCCTGCGGGACCTGGTGGAGTTCCCCGAGGCACTGGTCTCCTCTCACATCAACTATCGGCTCCAGTACCCGCCGGAGGTCTCCTACAAGAGGTTCATGTACCTGCTGGTGGTCGCCCCCTTCGCGGTTCTCACCATGGGCCTGTTCGTGGGACGGATGGAGCGCTCCCCGGTCACCTGGCCAGCCCTGGCACGGCGCTGGCTCATTGTGATGCAGCTCGGCGTGGGCAGGTGGTTCGGTCTCCGGCTGGAGCCCGGTGAGGCGGGCGAGAGCTCGGAGCCCCCCCGCGTCACCGTCACCGGTGTGATCTTCGGGCTGCTGACCATTGCGCTGCTCATGGGAGCGGGCGCCGGTGCGGCATGGGCCATCATGAAGCGCCCGACCCCTGGTGGAGTGCGGCTGGCGATGGTGGCCGCTCCTGTGCTGCTTCCCCTGCTTCCGTACCTGCTGGCGACCGCGCTGGAGCTTGCGCTTTTCTTCTTTGAGGCGGCCTGGCAGATCGCCTCGGGTCGCCTCTGGAGCGGTGAGCTCGCCCTGGCCGGTCGCGAGGACCTGGCCGGGCTGCGGGATCTCTGGCGCCGCTTTTTCGCCATCCACCCGGCCTTCATTGTGCTGCTTGCCCCCACGGCCCTGCTGGTGGCGCTGGTGTATTGTGCACGGTCGCTGGCACGGGTGCTCATCCTTCTCGTGCTGCTGGTGCTCATGCTTCCTGTGAGCATCTACACTGCGGCGGTGGCCAGGTGGCCCTCGGGCCGCCTGGCCCGTGTCGGCGCACTCGGGGCCCCGGCCGTGGCGGTGGGCGGGCTGGTGGCCGTCGGCCTGGGCCTGAGCTGCTACCTGGGCTGGTCGATCATCCCGCGGCTGTCTCGGCACTACTCCTACAAGGCGCTCCTGGACACCTACAACCACTCCCACGACCGCCGGCGTCCGGAGCCCCTGGGCCTTTACAAGGTTCGAACCTCCAGCCCGGTCTTCTACACGAAAGGCCCCCTCATCGGCGAGGGCGAGCTCAGGCGGCGCTACCCTCGCGCAGGGGGCGCTTCCACCATCCTTCAGCTCCTGGAGAAGGGCTGGACCGCCGCGGATGGCCACCACTTCGACCGGGTCTACGCGATAATGCCCGTGGGGGAGCTGGGCAGGCTGGATCGAGACGCCCACGCCAGGGATCCGGCGGTGCCCTACCACGTTCTGGACGCGAGCAACAGCTTCTACGTGCTGGTCTCCAACCGCCTCGGCAAGAGGCGGGTTGGGGGGCGTCTGGTTCCCGAGCGGGACCAGAACCCCTTGCGCAAGATGATCCTGAGCGAGCCCCCCAGGATTCACTGCGAGCCCGGTGGAGACATGAGGTGTGTGCGGCTGAGCGTCCGCCTCGCAGAGCGGAAGGGCTCTGGGGAGGCGAGCCTGGAGCTGATCGGCGCCAAGGTGCCCAGGTCGATCACACCTGGCAGCAAGTTCGACGTAATCCTTTACTTCAAGATTCTCAAGAGAATCACCGGGAAGTACAAGGTGTTTTTGCACATAGACGGTCGCGGAAGCCGCATCCTTGGCGACCACGATCCCCTCGGGGGAAAGTACGAGACATCCTTGTGGCTCCCGGGAAGATGGGTGGTGGATCACTACACAGTTCCGGCCAGCGCCTCGAGCTCCGTCTCCACCCCCTCCGGGGCCTACAGGCTCTACGCGGGGCTCTTTCAGGGAGACAGGAGGATGGAGGTGCTCTCCGGGCCCCAAGATGGCAAGAACCGGATAATCATCACCAACCTCCTGGTGCGCCAGCCAATCGGCTGCGGCGGGCGATAGCCGGGCCCCGGCGCCGGGGAGACGGCGGCGGCTGTGGAGGCTGTGGCACCCACGACCCCAAGAGGACGAAATGATCGAACGCTACTCCAGCCCAGAGATGACCCGTGTCTGGACCGACCAGCGCCGCTACGAGACCTGGCTGCAGGTGGAGCTCGCCGCCTGTGAGGCCATGGAGGAGGAGGGGCTGGTTCCGGCCGGGACGGCCGCCAAGGTCCGGGAGCGGGCTCGGGTGGACGCCGCACGCATCCTGGAGATAGAGCGCGAGACTCGCCACGACGTGATCGCCTTTCTCTCTGCGGTGGAGGAGAGCGCCGGAGAGCCTGCCCGTTGGCTGCACTACGGGATGACCTCCTCGGACGTGCTGGACACGGCCTTCGCCCTCCAGCTCCGGCAGGCCTGCGACATCCTCCTGGACGACATGGACGGGCTCATGGCCGTGCTGGCCAGGCGCGCGAAGGAGCACAGGGACACCCCGGTCATTGGTCGCTCCCACGGAATCCACGCCGAGCCCACCAGCCTCGGGCTCGTGTTCGCCTCCTTCCATGCGGAGATGCGTCGAAGCAGGGCTCGCCTGGAGGGGGCCAGGACCGAGGTGAGCTTCGGCAAGATAGCTGGCGCGGTGGGCAACTACGCCAACCTGCCCCCCTCGGTGGAGCTGCTGGCCCTCGCCAGCCTGGGGTTACAGCCAGAGACGGTGGCGACGCAGGTCGTGGCCCGAGACCGGCACGCGGAGCTCTTTTGCACCCTCGCGCTGGTGGCCGCTGGAGTGGAGCGCATGGCCGTCACCGTGCGCCACTGGCAACGCACCGAGGTGGGGGAGGCGGAGGAGCACTTTGGAGGGGGGCAGAAAGGCTCATCCGCCATGCCCCACAAGCGCAACCCGATCCTCTCGGAGAACCTCACGGGGCTGGCCAGGCTGGTGCGAAACTACGCTCCAAGCGCCCTGGAGAACATCGCGCTGTGGCACGAGCGGGACATCAGCCACAGCTCCGTGGAGCGCGTCGTGGCGCCGGACGCCACCGTGGCGCTGGACTTTGCGCTCAGACGCCTGACCCGCCTCATGGACGGGCTGGTCATCAAGCCGGAGGCCATGGCCAGGAACCTGGAGCGCACCGGAGGGCTGGTGTTCTCAGAGGCCGTGATGCTGGCCCTGGTGGAGAGCGGCCTCCCGCGTCAGGGTGCCTACAGGATAGTCCAGCGCTGTGCCATGGCGTCCCTCGAGGGAGGAGGCGACTTCCGTTCGCTGCTGGAGTCCGACCCGGAGGTGGCCGCTCGGCTGGGAGAGCAGGGCATCGCCGCCGCCTTTGACCTGCAACATCACCTGCGCCACGTGCCGTTCGTCCTGGAGCGGGCGGGGCTCTTGGATGGATCCGACACCTAGGCCCTCGGGGCGCAGGCGTCGGGTTGTCCCTTTTTTTGAAATGGAGATGATCTGGCCATGCTTACAGACGAGACCATCCGCGCGGCGCTGCCGCACACCCTGGACGAGGTGAGCCTCCCCGGTCTGGGCGACCCCATCCGCGGCAAGGTTAGAGACAGCTTTGTGCGGGGCACCGAGCGTGTGATCGTGGTGACCGACCGCATCAGCGCCTTCGACGTGGTGCTGGGCACCATCCCCTTCAAGGGGCAGGTCCTGAACCAGATGGCGGCGCACTGGTTCCGCCGGACCGGTCACATCGCGCCAAATCACCTGCTGGACACACCAGACCCTGCGGTGTCGCTGTGCACAAACTGCCGCCCCATGCCGGTGGAGATGGTCGTGCGGGCCTACCTGACCGGCTCCACGTCCACGTCCATCTGGAAGGCGTACGAGGGAGGCGCGCGCACCTTCTGCGGGCACGAGCTCCCAGAGGGGATGAGGCAGCACCAACGGCTGGAGAGACCCATTGTCACTCCTTCCACCAAGGCAGAGAAAGGGGATCACGACGAGTCCGTCTCTCGGGAGGAGCTGCTTCGGCGCACGGACCTGAGCGCCGCGCAGTTTGACGAGATGGCCGAGTACGCCATGGCCCTGTTTCTCTTCGGCACCGAGCAGGCTGCGGCCAGGGGGCTCATCCTGGTGGACACCAAGTACGAGTTTGGCCTCTCGCCGGAGGGGAAGATCATGCTGATAGACGAGGTCCACACGCCGGACTCCTCCCGCTACTGGTATGCGGATGACTACCAGGATCGCTTCGAGGCGGGCGAGAACCCGCGCTCCTTGGACAAGGAGCTCGTGCGTCGTGCCCTCATGGAGCAGGGATACTCGGGAGATGGTCCCCCTCCGCCCCTGTCCGATGATCTCCGGGTGGAGGCCGCCAGGCGCTACGCGGAGCTTCTCTCGGTGGTGACCGGGGTCGACTTCGAAGGAGACACCAGCGACCCAATCCCGCGCATCAGCGCCGCCCTGGGCCTGTGAGCGCACGCCTTCGTTGCGCTCGGCGCTCGGCTCCAGATATACTCGGCTGTGTTGGGCCAGCAGCGCAGCGCCCGGCCCAGGAGGGTGCCTGACCCCGAAGGGCACCGTGTCTGGCTTCTCGGCCAGACCTGGGGATCATGACAACCTCGGGGATTACAATGAAGAGCTGGAGCATGAAGAACCAGAGTCTGTTTGTGCTGCTCAAATCCGGTCGGTCACCAGGTGACGGTGCGCCGGCACGCCTGGTGCCCGCGTCGCTGGTGGCGCTGGTGGCGTTGGTCATGGCCGTGGCCTGCGGTCCATCTGGGAGCGGCGGCAAGGACGCCACGCCGCCCGCCGAGTGCGAGGCCTTTGACTTCGACTGCAAGGACGGGCAGCAGTGCATCGACTCGGACCTCGTGTGCGATGGGAACCAGGACTGTGACACTGGCGCGGACGAAGAGGATTGCGGTGGCTGCGATGTGGGGTGGATGGCCTGCGACAACGGTGACTGCGTGCTGGCCGCGTTCGTGTGTGATGGGGTGTTCAACTGCGCGGACCACTCCGACGAGGTGGGCTGCCCTGGACCTTGAGATCAGCCGTGACGCGCACACCTCGCTCGGGCTGTCGGGCAGGGCCGGGCGCCGAGGCTCCCCAGGAGATGCTCCTGCGTCGAGCAGCGGTCCGGGTGCGTGAAAAAATCCCCTTTCCCTCTTTAACAACGGCCCCCAAGCTGCTATCCAAGGGGTGGCCATCAACCAGCGGAGCCGTCCCGAGCCGGGATCGGGCTCCATTCGGCCGGAGGACTCCCAGCTTGCTGACTGCCCCAAGAACGACTAGCGATTGTATCTCCCGTGCTGCAGGAGGGACGCCATGAGCCGCGGTTCCTACTCCATGGGAAAGAGACAGCGTGAGGCCGAGAAGGCCCGCAAGAAAAAAGACAAGGCCGAGCGGCGCGCTCGGCGACGCGAGATGGGCCCCCAGGAGGACGAGATCGTCTATGCGGAGGACATCGCGGGCAACCTGCCCTCCATCGAGCAGGCCATGCGCGTCATCGACAACCCCGGGGACGTGGACCGCGCTGCGGCAGCCATTCCCAGCAGGCTGTTTGTGGGCGGGCTGAGCTGGGGCACCACCCAGGACGTGCTCAGGGCTACCTTTGCCGAGTTCGGCCGGGTCCTGGAGGCTGTCATCGTCACCGACCGAGACACGGGCAGCTCCAGGGGGTTCGGCTTTGTGACCATGGCCGATCGCAAGGACGCCCAGCGCGCGATCAAGGCCCTGGATGGCTCGGATCTGGAGGGGCGCAACATCGCCGTGAACGTGGCGACCGAGCGCCAGCGGTAGCAGACCCCCTGGCGGTGGGGGCGCCAGCTCGGCGGACAGCTCCTCCCCCTCCGTCCACAGGCCCTACCAGAACTTCATGGGGATCCGGATCCCGCCGGCGAGGACGTCCGCGGCACGGCAGTTCTTTCCGGGGATGATCGACAGGGAGCGGTATCGGAAGAAGAGCTGCGCCGGCACCCCCACCCTCAGCAGCGAGAGCACGAGCTCGAAGGTGAGGGTGTTCTTGTATCCCGGACGCCACATCTTCTCGTTGCTCCAGTCCCAGAGGTCGGACTTGGAGCTCCAGTCAGACTGCCCCAGGTACGTGAACGAGTACTGGACAGAGAGGGTCAGCATGGGCGGGAGCCGGGCTGCCTTCTCCAGGCTGCCCTTGGTTATCCACGTGGCCCTGGCCTTGCCTTTCCACAGGACGAAGGAGGCGGCCACGGAGAAACCCATGAAGTCCCCGGGGTCAACCCGGTAGGTGTCGCCCACATAGGGAGCAAAGTTGAGCAGCAGGGGGTTGATCTTGCCGCGGGGGGTGTCGTAGCGGTGGGGGAGCATGGCCTCGTAGAAGAGCTCGAAGCCCAGGGTGATGCGCTGGTCGATGGAAAGGAAGGTCTTGTCCATTCCCAGGTGGAAGCCCAGATCTCCCTGGAAGTGTAGCTCCCAGGAGGTGGTCCCGGACGCGGTCAAAAGCTCTGGATCTTTCTTAACTCCCGTGTGCAGGGCGTAGTAGGCCAGGAAGGCGAAGGATAGCCCGAGCCTCCTGAGCCCTGGGAAGTGGTCCGAGAAGCGGTATCGTCCGCCCAGGATGATGTCCGACAGGGTGCCCTTGTTGCCTGTCCAGCGCCCGGGCTTGGGCTGACCCATGGAGGCTGCCCATTGCCAGAAGTCATCTTCGCTGAAGCTCCTCCCCAGGGGCCACTGGTAGTCCCCCTCGATCCACTGGAGCCTGGGCACCACGCTGCTGCTTGCAACGATGGGGATCCCGATGGCCACCGTCAAGTAGTCCAGGATCCCGTACCGGAGCTGAACCACCGTTATCTCGTAGGTGGCCACCGCCCTCGGGATAATGATTCCCTGGAGCCCTCCACCCGGGTCGTAGCGCTCCATGCGATCCAGGAGCTCTGTCTTGCGCCCCTTGTTGTTGTATGCGTTGGTGAGCCAGGAGTGGTTGTGAGAGACCTCCAGCATCCAGGTGCTCTTGGGGAGGGTGGGGGTGAACTGGGCCCGCGCAGGGCTGGCCAGGAGCAGGGCCAGTCCAAGGGACACGGTGAAGGCCAGCCTCGAGGTGCGTGGCGTCATTGGGCGCCCCCGGCCAGCAGCTCATTGAGGTCCACCACTCTCCAGGGGGCGGCCGTGGCCGGCACCTCGCCCAGGGCGAAGTGCAGCAGCCGCGACTCCGGCTCGATCACCACGGCCGTCATGGAGTCGCGCTGATCCACCACCTCCTCATGGCTCACCAGGTCCATCACACCCTGGGTGTCCAGCTCCCCGTATCTGCCATCGATCAGGTCGCCCAGCTCGTAGAAGTTCCTCACCGCCCTGAAGTAGAAGGACGTCCAGTATCGCTGGGGCTGGATGTGGTAGCCGAAGAGCTCAAAGTCTATGTCGTCCTTGTACTTTTGGAAGTGGGAAGATATGCGCAGGTCGTCTGGACCCACGGACCCGAGCATCTCCCCGTGGATGTCGTAGTTGGACGCGTCAGAGGTGTCGGCATCGTAGGTGTAAAAGCCCAGGTTGGTCGCGTCGTCCAGGATGTTCGAATGGGTCTCGATGGCCAGAAAATCCCGGTTGGCGTCGGCCAGCAGCCAGTTCCAGCCGTAGGTGAGCGTCTGGTCATGGATCAGGGCGGCGGCCTCGTCCACGGTGGATGTCTTGTTGAGGATCTCCCTGCCCAGGATCCCCACGGGGATCCCTTCGGTGATGAGCTGGGCGTATATGAGCAGGTCGATGAACTGTCGAGTCATGGGCATGTTGAGCGTGTCGGCGATGGTCACACCGTAGGAGAGGCCCTCGCTGTTGATCCCCGAGAAGCCGAACACCAGCCCCACCCAGCCCACCACCGCGTGGGAGAAGCCGCTGTCGGTGTGGTGGACGAAGACCGCCGTGTGCTTGTGGATGGTGTTGGCGTCCAGCATGGAGAAGTGGTGCCCCAGCCGTATCTTTCCATCCGGGGTTGCCGACCCGCGCACGGCGAAAGCGGAGGACGTGGGCTGAAATCGTCCGTCGTTCACGCCGACGTTGTGGACGTCGAACAGGGCGCGACCGTCTCCACGGGTGGTGAAGGTTATTCGCATGTCCCGCATCATGCGCGCATGGGCGGGAGGCGGGTCGGTGACCCATGTCTTGTCCCCGGCGGCGATGTAGATGGTGTACTCGGAGGCCGGGGCGAACCCGTCGGCGGGTGTGAGGGCCACCGCCATGCCCTCGTCGTTCTCTCCGTACAGGGATGTCGCCACGTCCGTCGAGTCGGCGTACCAGACATCGTGGTTGACCTGGTAGCGCACCAGATCCGTGGAGACGCCGTCCTCGTCCTCGAGGTAGATGGTGATGGTGGCGTCAGACGGCACCTCCACCATGGAGGCGTACTGGCTGGGATCGAATGGCTCCAGGTGTCCCTCGCCAGCCTCGTCCACGTCTCCATCCCCGTCGTTGTCCACGCCATCTGCGCTGAGGTCTCCGAAGTCCACGGCGACGACCTGCGGCGCCTGCAGGGCCCGGACGAAGAAGGTCATGGCTCGAAAGCCCACCATGGAGTCGAAGAAGGTGTTTAGCAGGAGGATGTCGTCGTAGGGGATATCGGCTCCGTCGGAGATCCCCCGCATCTCCTCGATGTACTCCTCGGGGATCCACGGCTCGATGTTCTGCCCGCTCTCCAGCAGCATCAGGTAGGAGAACATGCCATCGTCGTAGCGGTCCTCCGCATAGGTGACCAGCATCGCCGCCATGTCTGGCCGCTCCCGGTTCAGGTAGGGCAGGATGGAGTTGGTCAGCAGCATCGTGTATAGAGAGCGGATACGGTCGGCGAAGATCTGCCCGTGCTGGAACCCCCGCTCGTATGGGGATCCATAGAGCTCGACGACAAAGGTGTGCGGGGGCTGCCTGGCGGGCTCACACCCGGTCAGGCCCGCTGACAGTGGCAGCGCACAGGAGAGCAGGGTTGCCAGTACCCAGGCTGGAGGGATGGCCCCAAGGAGCCCAGCACCAGGTTGTGAGGTCAAAGACGGCGGCATCCGCTGGCGCGGCGTGGTCTCCAGGGCGAGCCTGGCGCCCGCCGTCCTCGCGGAGAGGCTATACATGGTGAGCCCTTTCTGTCCGCTCACAGCACGCGAATGGACGTGGATGGAGAGAGAGTCCATCTGTGCGGTCGGAGTCTCCGGGGGCACGCTGTGGCTCCGGGGTGGAGATCCCGCCAGATGTCTCGCCAGATATGCTGCTCGGCGCTAGGTTCAATGGCCTGGTACGCGAAGAAGACTTCTTTTCCGACCTCTCGCCCTGTCCAGCGCAGATCCCGCGGTCGAGGTAGATGGGCTCTGCGTCCTGACTGTCATGGATCTCCCCGCGCACACCAGGCGACTTTGGGCGATTGTATCCAAAAGGGGGTCCACATTGCAACATCTGAGCTGCGGCATTGTTGCGCTATACTCTACGCGCCACGCGCGCTCCGCGGTGCGCAAGGAGGGAGCATGAAGCCGCTGCTGCTCAGACCTGACAACTTCACCCCGCCCACGCGGACGCCCTGGGGGGGACGCAAGATCCTGGAGCGCTACAAGGTTGGCCTCGGGCTGGATGGGAGGGATCCGGTGGTTGGGGAGTCGTGGGAGGTGTCGGTGGAGCCTGACTTTCCGAGCCTTCTGCGCGGGGACGATGCCACCCTGGCGGAGAGGATC
>JAJRWW010000158.1 GCA_024276595.1 Myxococcota bacterium | reverse complement strand
CCGGGAGCTGGAGGCCAAGCGCAAGCAAAAGCGCCTTCTCGAGGCTCGGCTGCGGCGAGCGGCCCGGCGGGCGGCGAAGAGGCTCAAGTCAACGCGCCTGGAGGCCAGGGCGCTCAGGGCTGCTGCCCTCCGGGAGGCCCGCATGCTAAGGAGCCGGGCCCGTCGCGCGGCAGCGCGGCTGCGGCGGGCGGCGCTGGCCAAGGCCGCCAAGGCCGCCCCTCGACTACCCCCCAGAGACACGGTCCAGGGCAAGCTCGCGCAGCGGCTGCGCAAGCAGCGGAAGGAGCTTCAGCGCCAGGTGAGGCGCCTGGAGGCTCGGCTGGCGGCCCAGCGGCGCGCCCTTCGGCGCCAGCGGGCTCGTGCTCGAAAGCCGGCTCGAGCCAGGCGACTCCGACAGCGTGCCCGGGTCACCCGGGTGCATTTCGTGGACGGGGTATGGGCTCACCGGGTGGTGGTGGATCTCAAGGGCCCGGTACGCTACTACCTGTCCGGGACCAACAAGCGCTCCCTCACGGTCAGCCTGCCGGGCACTGCCATCGGCCGGAAGCTGGAGCGCAGCCTGGACGTCTCGGAGTTTGACGGCCCAGTGCGGCTCGTGTCCGCCCTGCGGTCGCCCACCAAGCCGGGGGCGGTGGACCTGGTGGTGGATCTGCGCAGGACCGCCAGGTATCGGCTCTCCACGAGCGGGTCCAAGCTCTACATCGACGTGTGGAAGTCCAGGGCCGAGGTGGCTCGCGCCAAGAGGCAGCGGGGGCTTCCGCGGGTCGCTGGGAGGAGGTCCCGGCGGGTGAACGTCGTCTCTGCCCGGGTGGCTGGGTACGGTGCGCCGGTGCCTACTGCCGGCTCGGCACCCAGGAGACGCTATCGTCGATACGGTGCCTACCGCTACGGCATGTCCAGGCGCTACAGCGGGCCCCGGGTGGACATGGACTTCAACAACGCCGACATCCACAATGTGCTGCGGCTCATCGGCAAGGCGTGGCGAAAGAACATCGTGGTCTCCGGCGACGTGGCAGGGAAGGTGACCATCAGGCTGGAGCGAGTGAGGGTGGACCGCGCCCTGGAGGTGATCCTCAAGACTCTCAAGCTGGGCATGGTGTGGCACTCCTGGAACCTGATCCGGATCGCACCTCAGGCGGACATCCAGAAGGAGCTGGAGGATCTGCGCCTCGCCAGGGAGAAGCGGCGAAAGCTGGCGCCCGTGTACACCCGGGTCATCCCCCTCAACTTCTCCAACGCCAAGAAGATCGCCGCCCGCATCAAGGCCAACATGCTCTCCAAGCGGGGCGCAGTCTCTGCGGACGAGCGCACCAACACGGTCATCGTGCGGGACGTCAACGCCAACATTCAGGCCATCTTGAAGCTGGTGCGCACCCTGGACACGGCCACGCCCCAGGTGCTGGTGGAGGCGCGCATCGTCGAGGCTCGCTCGACCTTCCTGCGGGAGATCGGCATCCAGTGGGGCGGGAACGTGCTCGCCAGCCAGGGCACGGGCAACCCCACGGGGATCATGTTCCCCTCCTCGGTGGGCATGGCAGGCGGCAGCAAGGACCAGCTCACACCCACGGAGGGGCTCCAGGGGTCGGCCCTCACCAACCCCAACTACATCGTCAACCTGCCGGCCACGGTGGCCACGGGATCTGGCGGCGCCCTGGGCCTGAACCTGGGAAGTGTCACCGGAGCCTTCAACATCAACCTGCGGCTCTCCGCCATGGAGGACACGGGCCAGGTGCGCATCATCTCTTCACCCAAGATCACGGTGCTCGACAACGTTGAGGCCAAGATAGAGCAGGGTGTCTCCATCCCCATCAGCGTGGTCTCCGCCCAGGGGGTCAACACCAAGTTCGAAAACGCGGTGCTGAGCCTCAAGGTAAGACCCCACGTGACCAACGACGGGAACGTGATCATGAAGATAGAGGTGGAGAAGAGCGAGCCGGACTTCGTGAACACGGGCGCACGGGGCGATCCCACCATCCTCAAGAAGTTTGCCAAGACCGAGATGATGATCAAAGACGGCGACACGGCGGTCATCGGCGGCATCTACACCCGGTCCACCTCCAGGAGCTGGTCCAAGGTGCCCTGGTTCGCCGAGATTCCCATCATCGGATGGCTTTTCAAAAAGAAGAAGGAGTCCGACGAGCGCAGCGAGGTGTTGATTTTTATCACGCCGCGCATCATTCGGGGCCGCTCTTCTGGTAAGATCAGGCGATAGGAGGTGAGCAGTCCAATGACTCTTTACGACGGGAAGAAGGTGGCGTTTCTCCTGGCGTTGGGCGCCACGGGGCTCCTGGGCTGCGTGGAGAACCGGGGGTCGGTCACCATTGTGCGGAACGCGCTGCCCAACCCGGATTGCACCGTGGACACCGCCACCTCGGAGTTTC
This sequence comes from Myxococcota bacterium, assembly GCA_024276595.1. Classification (GTDB taxonomy): domain Bacteria; phylum Myxococcota_A; class Polyangia; order HGW-17; family JAJRWW01; genus JAJRWW01. Next base: position 1,596 of record JAJRWW010000158.1, on the reverse strand, counting down.
GCTCCATGGGTGTGCTGGACCTTTCGGAGACCTCCTTCGCCCTCGGCGCGCCGCAGTACGTGATGTTTCCTGTGCTACAGAACAACCTGATCTCCACCGTGGATCAGGGCACCGGAGCGGAGCTGAACGTGGTGGAGGTGCTCGAGGCGCGCGTGGACGTGGACACGGGCGCAGCGGGCGCAGGCCTGGAGCCCTATCGGTACGCCTTCCCGACCTTTGTCACGCTCATGCCAGGCGACAGCGCGGCCCTTCCGGTGGTGGTCATCCCACCCCAGTTTGCCACTGTGCTGGCCACCAACATCCAGGGAGATCCGGACTTTCAGCCCATCGTTCGCGTGAAGCTGAAGTTCCTCTACCAGCTAGGGGGTCGGCAGATCGAGACCCACCAGATAGAGTACCCGGTGATCCTCTGCGATGGCTGCCTGATCCGGGTAGGGTCGTACTGTGACAGCGGCCTTTACGCAACCGTGGAGAACCAGGGGAACGCCTGCAGCTTTGCCCAGGACGTGGCCATGGACTGCTGCCTGGACAACGGCGGTGGGCTGGTCTGCCCCGCCCAGGACACGAGCAGCCAGTAGCTGCTCGCCATGCTCCCTGGCCGGTCTGGTTTCTTCCCAGGTTTGCAGCCGGGCGCCGAAACAACTACAAATAATTGACTTCCCCGGTGTTTCCAGGGTATCACGGGTGTGACGAGCAGAAGGAGAGCCGATGTTTCGGGAGCACCTCCAAAGGATTGTCGAGAACGTGGATGGGGGACAGGCCGCGCTGCTCATGGGTTTTGACGGGATAGCGGTGGACAGCTACGCCTCCGATGGGAGTGGCGACCCGGACATCCAGACCGTCGGCATGGAGTTTTCGTTCATCTTCGGGCAGATTCGCAAGGCGGCGGAGATCCTGGAGATAGGCGGCATCCAAGAGGTCACGATCAAGTCGTCGGCTCTCATCATTGTCATTCGACAGCTCACCGAGGAGTACTTTGTGGCGGTCACCCTCGGTCCCCAGGGGAACTTTGGCAAGGCCCGATTCCTCCTCCGCATCAACGCACCGAAGATCTTGCAGGATTTGTAGCCGGATGTCCCGGTTTCGGGCACAGACGCCGGCGGCACGGTCCTTGACTGGGCACGCGGCCATGGCCTATAGTTTGCGATTACACCAAGGACCAGCTTCTGCGACCGCGTGGCGGGCTCAGCCCGGGTCTGTCGAGCGATGGGATCTGTAAAGGCGGGCCGCTTTGGCGATCAACAAGAATAAAGTTATCGCCGCTGCCCAGAAATACGTAACCAAAGGGCAGCTCGACAAGGCGATCAAGGAGTACCGAAAGATCGTCGAGGCCGAGCCAGGAGACGTGCGCACCTGGCTCAAGATCGGCGACCTGCAGGCCAAGAAAGGCGCCGCGGCCGAGGCCACAGACACCTATCTGCGCGTGGCCAACCACTACTCGGAGCAGGGCTTTTACCTAAAGGCCGTGGCCGTGTACAAGCAGGTGCTGCTTCTGCAGCCCCGCTTCGTGGACGTGCACCTCAAGCTGGCCGCCCTCTACAAGCAGCTCGGGCTGCTCACGGACGCCCGCAGGCAGCTCGAGGCGGCCTATCAGGT
>JAJRWW010000157.1 GCA_024276595.1 Myxococcota bacterium | reverse complement strand
GACCGCGCTGGCATCGACGCGGTCTACCTCGGCTCCACCACCCTGCCCTTCGCCGACCGCCAATGCGCCGGGATCCTGAAGGCGGCTCTCTGCCTGGACGACAACATGGTCACCGCCGACTTCACCACCTCCCTGCGCGCGGGCACCACCGCCCTCATCACGGCCCTGGCGGCCGTGCGGGGGGGGGACATGCGCTCGGTGCTGGTGGCCGCCTCGGACATGCGCATGACCAAAGCAGCCACCTTCTACGAGATGTGGTTCGGGGACGGGGCGGCCGCCCTCACCGTCGGGTCCGAGGGAGTGGTGGCAGAGCTGGAGGGCTTCCACACGGTCTCCTGCGACTTCGTGGACCACTACCGGGGCGCGGACCGCACCACCGACTACACCTGGGAGGAGCGCTGGGTCCGAGACGAGGGCTACGGCAAGATAATCCCACAGGCGGTTGGAAGCCTGCTGGACAAGCTCTCGCTCACCATGGACGAGGTGGACACCCTCTTGTACCCGTGCTTCTTTGAGGCCGAGCATCGAAAGATCGCCCGCAGGCTGGGAGCCTCCTCCGATCAGGTGGCCAGCAACCTCCACCAAGAGTGCGGCGAGACCGGTGCGGCTCACCCACTGGTGATGCTGGTGCGCGCCCTGCAGGAGGCCAGCCCGGGAGACCGGATCCTGGCCTGCGGCTTCGGCCAGGGCTGCGACGCCATCTCCTTCCGGGTCACCGACGCCATCGAGGATCTCCCCGAGCGGCTGGGCGTCACCGGCTCTCTGGCCCGGAAGGCGAGCACCACCAGCTACACCAGGTTCCTCCAGTGGCGAGGCCTGCTCGACACCGACATGGGGATCCGGGCGGAGGCACCCACCCAGACCGCCCTGACGGTCCTGTGGCGCAGGCGCGACCTCCTCATGGGCCTGGTGGGTGGTCGCTGCACCGAGTGCGGGACGCCGCAGCTACCCAGGACGGACATCTGCGTCAACCCCAGTTGCGGCGCCAGCAACAGCCAGGAGCCGTACGAGTTCGCCGACCAGCCGGCCTTCGTGAAGTCCTTCACGGGAGACATGCTGGCAGTGTCCCAGGACCCGCCGGGCATCTACGGCATGGTGCAGTTTGAAAACTGCGGCCGCTTCATGGCCGACTTCACCGACTGCACAATGGACGACGTGCGAGTGGGCCAGCCCGTCCAGATGGTCTTCCGTCGGAGGCTCGTGGACAAGGACCGTGGCTTCTCGGTCTATTTTTGGAAGGCCGCACCCGTGGACACTGGTGAGGACCCCGACGCCATCTCCTTTCGGGGCCAGGTGGCCATCGTCACTGGCGCTGGCGCCGGCCTGGGCCGCGCCTACGCCCTGGAGCTGGCACGGCGTGGGGCCAGGGTGGTGGTCAACGACCTGGGTGGCCCCCCGGACGGGGCCGGGGACGGCTCCCCCGCCGCCGCGGACCGCGTGGTGGCCGAGATCCGCGAGGCCGGAGGCGAAGCGGTGGCCAGCCACCACTCCGTGGCTGACCCGGACGGTGCCACCGCCATCGTGCGCCTGGCCATGGACACCTGGGGCCGCGTGGACGTGCTGGTAAACAACGCCGGGATCCTCCGCGACAGGTCCCTGGCCAAGCTGGAGCCCCAGGACTGGGCGGCGGTGCGCGCGGTACACCTGGACGGCGCCTTCTACGTCACCCGCGCCGCCTTTGCGCACATGCGCGAGCGAGGCTACGGCCGGGTGATCTTCACCACCAGCGCAGCCGGGCTCTACGGAAACTTTGGTCAGACCAACTACTCGGCGGCGAAAATGGGCCTAGTGGGCCTCATGAACACCCTGGAGCTGGAGGGGAGGAAGTACGACATCAAGGTCAACACTGTCGCCCCCATCGCCAGGACCCGGCTGACCGAGGACCTGCTCCCACCAGACCTGGCCGACAAGCTCCAGCCCGAGGCGGTGGCGCCCCTGGTGCTCTACCTGGCCTCGGAGCGCTGCTCCTGCACCGGCGAGGTGTTCAACGCCGGCATGGGCTACTTCAACCGCGTGGTAGTGGTGGACGGCCCCGGCACGCTGGTCGGGGACGGCAGCCGGCCAGCCACCGTGGAGGAGCTGCACCTGGCGTGGGACAAGGTCGCCTCCCTGGAGGGAGCGACCGAGCAGGCCGACGCCATGGCAGCCCTCTCCCCCATGCTCGACGCCACGGCTCCGAAGGCCGAGGGCCAAGGTGACACGAAAGGTGCGCACGCCGTTGCAAGGGTCTTCCAAAAGATGTCAGAGGCCTTCCAGCCCGAGGCCGCCGCCGGTGTGGATGTCGTGTTTCAGTACCAGATCACCGGAGAGGGCGGCGGCTCGTGGTACGTGACCATCGCCGACGGCGGCTGCACGGTGGAGGCTGGAAGCCACGACAGCCCCACCACCACGATAACCATGGAAGCGGCCGACTTCCTGGATCTCATTGGCGGCAGGCTGGGTGCCATGAAGGCCTTCACAACGGGCAAGCTCAAGCTGGGCGGCGACGTGATGAAGTCCCAGCTCATCGAGAAGCTCTTCAAGTTTTAGGGAGTGACACATGGCCACGGGAATAAAAGACAAGGTGGCGATCATCGGCATGGGGTGCTCCAGGTTCGGGGAGCGCTGGGACATGGGCGCCGAGGAGCTCATGGTCGAGGCCTACACCGAGTGTATGGAAGACGCCGGGCTCCAGACCAAAGACATCGAGGCGGCCTGGCTCTCCACCTGCCTGGAGCAGATCAGCGTGGGCAAGTCTGCCCTGGCCCTGCCCGCGGCCCTTCGCCTGGACCTCATCCCGGTGACCCGCACGGAGAACTTCTGCGCCAGCGGCACCGAGGCATTCCGGGGAGCGGTCTACGCGGTGGCCTCGGGGGCGTACGACGTGGCCCTGGCCATGGGTGTCGAGAAGCTCAAGGACGTGGGGTACGGGGGCCTGCCCAACCCGGGCTCGGACTGGGGCTCTCTCAACTGGCTGTGGTGGCCCAACCTCACCGCCCCGGGGGCCTTCGCCCAGCTCGCCAGCGCATACAGCGCCAGGTACGGGGTGAAGATGACCGACATCAAGCGCGCCCTCGCTCATATCTCGGTCAAGAGCCACAGAAACGGCGCCCTCAACCCGAAGGCGCACCTTCGCAAGCCGGTCACCGAGGAGCAGGTGATGGCCTCCCCCATGATAGCCCACCCCCTGGGCCTGTTCGACTGCTGCGGGGTCTCCGACGGCGCCGCCTGCGCGGTGGTCACAACGGTGGAGCACGCCAGGAAGCTGGGAAAAGGCGACCCCGTCACGGTCAAGGCCCTTCAGCTCAGCCTCTCCAACGGCGCAGAGATGGCCTACAACGACTGGGACGGCAGCCACTTCGTGACCACCTCGAAGGCGTCCCGGGCGGCCTACGCCGAGGCGGGCATCCAGAACCCACGCGAGGAGATCTCCATGATGGAGGTGCACGACTGCTTCTCCATCACCGAGATGTGCACCTACGAGGACCTGCACATCTCTCCCAGGGGGGGCGCCATCGCCGACATCCAGGACGGCTTCTTCGACCTCGACGGCGGGGGTGTGCCTTGCCAGGTGGACGGAGGCCTCAAGTGCTTTGGCCATCCCATCGGCGCCTCGGGCATACGCATGCTCTACGAGATGTACCTGCAGCTCCACGGGCGCGCCGGAGAACGCCAGCTCGAAGACCCCAGGCTGGGCCTCACCCACAACCTGGGCGGGCTCCCCTTCCAGAACGTCTGCTCCATCGCCATCGTGGGCAAGTGCCATGGCTAGATGGGCCCATTGGCGAGGACCGAGCAGGTGACCTTCGCGAGGACCACCAGCGTGGCCGAGGACTACCTGGCCATTGCGGAGAATCTCCACGAGCACCTGGAGATCCCCCGGATCCGCCGGAGCTGGCTGCCCGAGGTGAGGGATGTCTCCGACAAGAGCGGCG
>JAJRWW010000156.1 GCA_024276595.1 Myxococcota bacterium | reverse complement strand
CCTTGGGGGCGCACGCTCTCCGGTGGCACTGGTCGCCGGCCAGCTCGCGCCGGCTCAGCGGGGTTTCAGGCGGTGCGAACATTATCTTGACTTATCCACTGCAACCTAGCTCACTTGATGGGTCCGCGTCGCCCATGGCCCTCGTACATCATGCCCCACGTCGCTCTCCACCCTCGGCCGCGGAAGGAACCTGACCGATGCTGACGCTGGAGGTACACCAGGGATAGCAGCGCGGAGACCAGTTCACCGTGGAGCACAAGCCGGCCACCATCGGCCGTGGGGAGTCGGTGGAGATCCACCTGTCGGACTTCCACCTCTCGGCAGAGCACGCCGTCGTCCTCTTCGAGGAGGACCAGTACATCTTTCGCGACCTGCGCTCCACCAACGGCTCCATGGTGCTGCGCGGCAACCGCCGCATCGCTGTGGACGGCAGCGAGCGCTGGGAGGTCCCCCTCCAGGACGGCGACAAGCTGATGCTGGGCGACCCCGCCTCCCCTGTCATCCTGACCTGCCACGTCGAGGAGGCCTCGGACAGCGACCACCAGGTGGTTGCCACGAAGCCCTTCGACGAGCTCTCGGCCCTGGCCGCTCGCCTGGAGTCGGATCCGGCCGGTCTGGCAACCTTGTACCGGGTGCTCAAGCGCCTCGGAGCCTCAGGGGTGGAGCTGGAGCAGGTGCTCGAGGCCACCGCAGAGGCCATCTTCGAGGTCCTGGCGCGGGCGACCCACATCAACATCCTGCTGGCGGACGACGTGGACCGTTTCACGTCGGTCTATGGCAGCTCGCGCCAGCAGGACTCGGAGGACACACCCAAGCCCTCCCGTGCGGTCCTGAGGAGAGTCCAAAAAGATCGTGCGGCGGTGCTGGTGTCCAACGCCCCTGAGGAGCTGGGCAGCTCCGAGTCCATCATGGGAGCACGGATCCAGTCCACCATCGGCGCTCCCCTCTGGTACGGCCAGGAGCTGCGCGGGCTGATCCAGGTGGACAACCGAGCCAGCCCCGACGTGTTTGACGAGGGGGACCTGGAGCTGCTGGTGGTGCTGGCAGCGTGGGCCTCCCTTTCCATCGAGAACGCCCGGCTGGTGCAGCGGCTGCGTGTGGCCGAGCAGCAGGTGCGAGAGGAGGTGAGCTTCCTCAAGGAGCGCACCCTGAAAAAGAGCTTCGCCGACATTGTCGGCGAGAGCCAGGCCATGAAGACCATCTTCAAGCAGCTCGAGCGGGTCATCGACACCCGCGCCACCATACACATCGAGGGAGAGACGGGCACTGGCAAGGAGCTGGTGGCCTCTGCGGTGCACTACCAGGGCAAGCGGAGGGACAAGCTCTTTGTGGCCTCCAACTGCGCGGCCATGCCTGAGAACCTCCTCGAGAGCGAGCTCTTTGGCCACAAGAAGGGCGCCTTTACTGGTGCCGACCGGGACAAGAAGGGCCTCTTCGCCGTAGCCGACGGTGGCACCCTGTTTCTGGACGAGATCGCGGACATGAGCTTGCCCTTGCAGGCCAAGCTCCTGCGGGTGCTGCAGGAGGGAGAGGTCCGCCCCGTGGGCTCCACCAGGTCCAAGATCGTGGACGTGCGCATCATCAGCGCCACCAACAAGGACCTGGAGAAGGAGGTGGAGTGCGGGCGGTTCCGCCAGGACCTCTACTATCGGCTGCACGTGTTCCCCATCCGCCTGCCACCCCTTCGAGAGCGCCGCGAGGACATCCCGCTGCTGGCTCGCCACTTCATGACCAAGTACGTGGCAGAGATCAAAAAGGACGTGGCCGGCATCTCCCAGCCAGCCATGGACCAGCTAGTCACCTACTCCTGGCCCGGCAACGTGCGGGAGCTGGAGAACGAGATCCAGCGGCTGATCATTACCTGTGACGAGGGAGGGTTCATTCAGCCAGAGCACCTCTCCCCGCGGATCCGCCAGGTGGAGGGGATCGTGGACCGCATCGGCCCACGACGGGGCACCCTCAAGGAGATGATGGAGCAGGTGGAGCGCTACCTGCTGCGCGAGGCCCTCAGGGAGCACGGCGGCAACAAGACCCGCACAGCGGTCACCCTGGGCATCACCAGGGAGGGGCTGCACAAGAAGCTCTCCAAGTTTGGCATGAACTGATGCGTCCCCGACCCAAAGATTGCCCAAAGAGGGGGCCTCTACTATCATATCAGCGATGATTCTGGTCTGTTATCGAGCGGTTGAGCCTCTTTCATGAAGATCTGCCCAGTCTGCCAGTGTGGCTCAAGCGGCAGCCCGGTGGTCTGCGCAAGCTGTCAGGCCGATCTCACCGAGGTGGGGGACCGCTCTGGCCTGGACCTGGTCGGGATGGTGATCGGGGACAAGTACGAGCTGACCGAGCTCATCGGCGAGGGAGCCATGGGCTGGGTCTACAGGGGTATCCACCGCTCCCTCCAGTCCTCCATCGCCATCAAGCTCATGAAGCCATCTGTGGAGCCCGACGACACCCGCGACAAGCGCTTCGAGCAGGAGGCACGCGCCGCCAGCGCCCTAAACAGCCCTCACATCATCTCCATCATCGACTTCGGCCGCACCCCCGGTGGGCTCCTGTTCATCATCAGCGAGTTCTTGCGGGGAGACCCGCTATCATCCCTCATAGCCAGCCAGGCCCCCTTGCCACTCCCCCGGGCGCTTCGCATCATCGACCAGATCCTCTCCGCGGTGTACGAGGCCCACGAGGTTGGCCTGGTTCACCGGGACATGAAGCCCGAAAACGTCATAATAACCCCTCTGCGCTCTGGCGAGGACTTCGTAAAGGTGCTCGACTTCGGCATCGCCAAGCTCGGCGGCGACAAGAACCAGCGCCTGACCATCCAGGGCCAGCTCTTTGGCACCCCGGCCTACATGGCTCCAGAGCAGATCCGCGGACAGGAGGTGACCCCGCGCACCGACCTCTACGCCTGCGCGATCATCCTGTACGAGATGCTCACGGGGTTCGAGCCCTTCCGCTCCGAGTCGGTGATGGAGGTGCTCTCCATGCAGCTCCACAACGACCCGCAACCCCTCCGGGATGCCCCGGCCGCCGCGCACCTGCCGCAGGAGCTGGAGGCGGTGCTCATGAAGGCCCTCTCCAAGGACCCTGCCGACCGCTTCGAGGACGCTGCCGAGCTCCGGCAGGCCCTCGCCAGGTTCGCCGGCCGCAGGGCGCACATCACCACGAGCCGCTGTGCTGGCTGCGGCTCCCCCATGGCCCTCGGCTCGAAGTTCTGCCCCGAGTGCGGCGCCCGAAAGAGCCAGATGACCCGGAGCGCCCTGAGCTCCCATGGGCAGCCCACCGGCGCATCCCCCTCCCCCAGCCCACCTTCCCCTGTGCCCGGCCGCGGCTCGCCCGGCTCCACCATCGGGGCCACCCACACCGGGCCGCACTCCACCTTGCAGCGCCAGCTCAAGGCGGAAAAGACCCTGCACTTCCAGCTCGTGGGACGGGAGAAGGAGATCGACCAGCTAGCCGAGGTCTTCGGGGAGGGCATTCGCACGGTGCAGGTGCTGGGCCCGGACGGCATCGGCCGTTCCTCCCTGCTGCACGCGGCCGGCCAGCTTGCCGAGCGCGCTGGTCTCCGCGTGCTGCGGGCAGGCCCTGATCCCGCCCTCACGCGCCGGCCCTGGTACCCGGTTCACATGCTAGTGAGACAGCTCCTGGACCTGGGACCAGACCGGCCGGACCTGGCGCTGCTCCAGGAGCGTGCCACCCGGGTGGGGCTCGAGCCCGGGGACCTGCCAGGGCTGGCGGAGCTGTTTGGCATCAGCGCCCTGGAGGGCAAGGTGGAGTATGCGGTGCGCCAGCGCGAGGTGCGTGCCGCGGCCACCCACGCCCTCCTGGACAGCCGGGGCGCCCGGGATGGGCTCTGCGTCATCATCGATGACGCCGACGCCATGGACGGCGCATCTCGCGCGCTGATCAACCACCTCCGGGAGGCCAGCCCAGCCTGGCCCCTGCACCTGGTTCTGGCTGGAGAGAGCTCTGTCCTTTCTGGGGAGCGCGGCTCACCGGCTGCGAGCAGCACTGGGGAGGCTCCCCTGCACGCGGCAGTGACCATCCGCCCAGCCCCGCTCACGCCCAGGGAGGTGGAGACCCTGCTGGCCGACACCATCTCCTCCCATGCAGGCTCCGCGGCTCAGATGGCGGCCGAGATCTTCCGGCACACCCAGGGGATCCCCTTCGCCGTCACCCAGTCCCTTCGCCTCATGGTGGAGGGAGGCGACGACCTGGGCATGAGCCCCGCGGACGTCATCGCCACACGGGTGAGCCGGCTCCCGAGGGGCAGCCTGCGGGTGCTCCAGACCATCTGCCTCGTGGGCACCGAGGCGCCCACCTCGACCATCGAGGCCCTGCATTCTGACGGGCGGGAGCTCTCCGCGGCCATACTGCTCCTGGAGCGCAGGGGGTTCTTGGAGAAGGGCACCGACGCGACAATAAAGGTCTCCCACCCAACCCTGGCAGAGCATGTCCGGGAGGGAATGCCCGCCGACGCCAGACGTCAGCTTCACCAGCGAGTGTACGACCTGCTGCTGGCAAGCGGAGCGCAACCCATCACCCTGGCGCGCCACGCCCTCGCCTGCCTGGACGCCGAGACGACCCTGGACATCCTCACCCGCGCTGGCGAGCAGGCCGAGTCCTGGCTGGACGACGTGGGGGCTGCATACCATTTCCAGCAGGCCCTGCAGGTGGCTCGCTACCGAATGCTCCTGGAGCCCGATCACAGGGTCTGCCTGGAGCTGACCCTGAGGCTGGCGCGGACCCTCCGATTCTCGGGCGACGCCGTCTCCACTCAGCTAGTGCTCAAGGACGCCCTGCTGGTCTCCGAGGCAAACCCGGCTCTCCACGCGCGGCTCCTGAAGACCCTCGCCCTGGTGTTTCTGGATCGGGCCGCCACCAACGAGGCCCTGCGCACCATGGAGCAGGCCCTGCGCAGCGCCATCATGGGCATGGACCCCGAGCTGCTCAACGAGATGTACATCGAGCTGGGCAAGGTGCTCATGCACCTGGGCAGATGGGACACCGCCAAGGAGGAGCTCGGCGAAGGGATCCTGCTGGTCACGGGCGGGGATGGCCCCGACGCCCGGGTGGCGCCCAGCTCTTTTTGGCGTCTGCTGAGCCTGCTGGCCGAGGTCCACATGCACCTGGGGGACCTGGCGCACGCCCTGTCCGTGACAGGCCACGCGCTGGAGCAGGCCCAGCGGGCCGACACGCTCATCGGCCAGGCGCGGTGCCATCATCAGCTCTCCCAGATCCTGGACCAGATGGATCGGGAGGGCTCCGCGGAGGAGCACCACACAAACGCCCTGGCGGCCTTCAGGCGCCTCGGAGACCGCAAGTCCACCGCCGAGTGCATGATCGCGCACGCCTCCAGGCGCCCCGCGGAGCACCTGGATCTCTTGCAGGAGGCACGCCACCTGGCCGATCAGATCGGGTGGCCGAAAGGCGCCCAGGTGGCCACCAGCCTGGCCCGCAGGGGAGACCAGCCGCTCGGGGATCGGACCTGATGCGCCCGGCGCCACAGCCCGAAGCAGGGGCCCGACATTGCTTCTCTGCCGCCGACCTATCGACGCTCTGATCGGCGCTCCCGACGCATGCGCCTGGCCACGGGCCGAAGGGCGCTGGGCCAGGGCCTCATCTCCCGCAAGTGAAAGGCGCAGGTGTGACACACCGGCTCCCCGGAGAGCTCCCACACCGTGAGCGCTCTCCTCCGCCGCTCCCCGCACAGAACGCAGCAGCTCCCCGCCCGGGGCAGGTGTCGCAGCCTCACCCGCAGTCCGCAGGGGCCGCAGAGCCCGTGCTCATCCACCTGAGTGTGCTGGATGGGCCCGCCGCACACCTGGCAGGTGGGTCTGCTCCTGGCAGCTCGCTTCTCGTCCATGGGATCAGCTTCCCACATTGGCGGTCAATGGCAACTTTTCTCCCTCGTGGACCCCGGGGCCCCCGGCGCAGGGCGCCTTGACATATCCATGTGGAGAATTACCGTCTGTGAACCGGCCACTGGCCCTGGGCTCCCACTGGCCTCGAGCTCGCTGGCCTCTCCACCCAAAGGAGCCCCTCAATGTGGGATCGGGAACCCAACAACTCCTTCGGCGCCCTCTCCACCCTGGACACCCCTGGTGGTTCGGTGCGCTTCTTTCGGCTCGCATCCCTCGAGGATGCCGGCCTGGGAGACCTGGCGCGGCTCCCGCGCTCAATCAAGGTTCTCCTGGAGAACCTCCTGCGTCACGAGGACGGGCAGGTCGTCACCCGTGACCATATCGAGGCCATGGCCACCTACGACCCGCTCCAGCCCCCGCCCCTGGAGATTCCCTTCAGGCCGGCGCGGGTGCTGCTGCAGGACTTCACCGGAGTGCCGGCGCTGGTCGACCTGGCCGCCATGCGGAGCGCCATGGCCCGGCTGGGAGGCGACCCGGCCCGCATCAACCCGCAGATCCCGGTGACCCTGGTCGTGGATCACAGCATTCAGGTGAACGCCTTCGGCCAGCCAGGCGCCCTCGCCACCAACAGCGCCCTTGAGCTGCAGCAAAACATCGAGCGCTACCGCTTCCTTCGCTGGGGGCAGCGGGCCCTGGACAGCTTCTCCGTGGTGCCGCCCGCCAGCGGGATCTGTCATCAGGTCAACCTCGAGCACCTGGCCCAGGTGGTGTCCACCAGGGCCAGCGGAGGTGAGACCCTCGCATTCCCCGACACCCTGGTGGGCACCGACTCCCACACCACCATGATCAACGGCCTCGGGGTGCTGGGCTGGGGAGTCGGGGGCATCGAGGCCGAGGCGGCCATGCTCGGACAGCCGGTCTTCATGCTGGCGCCAGCGGTGGTGGGCCTGAGGCTGGTGGGCGAGCTGCCCGAGGGGGTCACCGCCACGGACCTGGTGCTCACGGTGACCGAGAAGCTCAGAGCGCACGGGGTGGTGGGCAAGTTCGTGGAGTACTGCGGCCCCGCCCTGGGCTCCATCCCTCTCACCGACCGCGCGACCATGGCCAACATGGCGCCCGAGTACGGGGCCACCATGGGCTTCTTCCCCGTGGACGAGCGAACCACGGATTACCTCCGGGCCACCGGCCGCTCCCAGGAGCTGGTGTCCCTGGTGGAGAGCTACTGCCGGGCCCAGTCCCTCTGGCACGACCCCGCAGATCCAGAGCCACAGTTCCAGTCGCTCCTGGAGCTGGATCTCGGCGACGTGAAGCCCTGCATGGCGGGCCCCAGTCGCCCCCAGGACCGGATCCTCCTCTCGGATCTCCAGCGCTCCTTCCGGAGGAGCCTCACGGCCCCCCGGGGTGAGCGGGGTCTCGGGGCCAGGGACGCGCACCGCACGGTCAGCGTCTCACTCGACAGCGGCGCCCGGGTGGACCTGGGCCACGGCGCGGTGGTCATCGCCGCCATCACTAGCTGCACCAACACATCCAACCCCGCGGTGATGCTGGGAGCCGGGCTGCTGGCGAGAAATGCAGTGAAGGCGGGGCTCGAGACGAGGCCCTGGGTCAAGACCAGCCTGGCGCCCGGGAGCCGCGTGGTCACCGACTACCTGGACCGCGCGGGCCTCACACCCTACCTGGAGGCCCTGGGCTTTCACACCGTGGGCTACGGCTGCACCACCTGTATCGGCAACAGCGGCCCTCTGCCAGAGCCGGTGCGCCAGGCCGTTGAGCTGGGCGACCTGGTGGCCGCGAGCGTCATCTCGGGCAACCGCAACTTCGATGGGCGTATCAGCCCCCACGTGCGCGCCAGCTTTCTCGCCTCACCACCGCTGGTGGTGGCCTACGCCCTGGCGGGGACCGTGGACCTGGACCTGGCGCGGGACCCCCTTGGGGAGTCTGACGACGGCCAGCCGGTGTACCTGGCGGACATATGGCCCAGCGCCGTGGAGGTGGCCGACCTGCTGCAGAAGGCCATGGACCCAGACGCCTTCCGGGAGCGCTACCACGACATCGAGGCGGCCAACGAGGACTGGAACGCCATCGAGGCGCCGAACGACCTGCTGTACCCCTGGGACGAGAGATCCACCTACATCCAGCACCCCCCGTTCTTCGCTGACATGACCTCCCACGTCCCACCCATTCGCCCCATCGCTGCGGCCCGGGTCCTGGCGCTTTTGGGCGACTCCATCACCACAGACCACATCAGCCCGGCGGGGACCATCCCCGAAGACAGCCCGGCAGGCCAGTACCTGCGCGACCACCAGGTCCCTCCAGAGCGCTGGAACACCTTTGGCAGCCGCCGGGGCAACGATCAGGTGATGACCAGGGGCACCTTTGGCAACATCCGACTGAAGAATCACCTCGCCCCGGGCACAGAGGGAGGCTACACGACCCATCACCCCTCCGGCGAGGTTCTGAGCATCTACGAAGCCTCTCGCCGCTACCAGGAGGAGGGTGTGGCCACGGTGATCCTGGCGGGGAAGGACTACGGCATGGGCTCCAGCCGGGACTGGGCGGCCAAGGGCACCTTCCTCCTGGGAGTGCGTGCCGTGCTGGCCGAGTCCTACGAGCGCATCCACCGCTCCAACCTGGTGGGCATGGGCGTGCTCCCTCTGCAGTTCCTGGAGGGCCAGTCTGCCCAGACCCTGGGCCTGGACGGCAGCGAGACCTTCTCGATCCACGTGGACGACGGCCTCGAGCCGGGCCAGACGGTCTCGGTGACCGCCACCGGGAGCGCCGGGGCCTCCCGCGAGATCCAGACGCTCTGCCGCATCGACAGCCCCATCGAGATCGACTACTTCAGAAACGGCGGGATCCTCCACATGGTGCTGCGGAGCATGCTGCCCAGGTGAGCCCGCCCGGCAGGCGTGACCTCGCCCCCTACCCGCCCAGGGCCGCCTCCACCTCCTGCACCGTCTTGGGGATGGGCTCACCCAGGACCCGAGAGCCCTCCGCGGTGATGAGGATGTCGTCCTCTATGCGTACGCCCCCAAAGCCCACGAGCTGTCTCGCCCGAGCATAGTCGATGAAGTCCACGTGCTTCCCCTCCGCCTCCCAGCGCTCCATGAGCGCTGGGATGAAGTAGAGCCCCGGCTCCACGGTGATCACGAAGCCGGGCTCCAGGGGCCTGGCCAGCCTGAGGAAGGCCATGCCGAACTGATCGGAGCGCTTCTCCCCCTCCGGGTAGCCCACCGCATCGCCCAGGTCCTCCATGTCGTGTACGTCCAGGCCCAGCATGTGCCCCAGGCCGTGGACGTAAAACAGCGCGTGGGCGCCCACGGAGACGGCCTCCTCCTCGTCGCCCTTCATCAGGCCCATGGCCCGAAGCCCGCGAGTCATCTGGCGCGCTGCGATGATGTGCAGCTCCCGGTTGGTGACCCCGGGCCTGGCCGCCGCAATTGCGGCAAGCTGGGCGTCCAGCACCGCCTGGTAGATCTCCCGCTGCACCGGATCGAAGCGGCCCGACACTGGCAGAGTGCGGGTGATGTCCGATGCGTAGCACAGCGGGCCCTCTGTGCCACTGTCGACGAGCAGCAGATCTCCCTCCCTCATGACGTTGTCGTAGGAGTTGTTGTGCAGCACCTCGCCACGAACACTCACAATGGGGAGAAAGGACTGGGCCCGGTCGTGGGCCAGGGCGACACCCTGCATGGCTCCCGCAACCTCGGACTCCCGGCGACCCGGGCGGACCAGCGGGTATGCGGCCAGGTACATCTCGTGACTCACCGCGAGCGCGTCCTCGATCTGGGCCACCTCCGCGTCGCTCTTGATCGAGCGCTGGCGGACCACCGCCCGTACCAGCTCACCGCTCACCCCCTCACCCACCGCTACTGGGCGCTGGCCCAGAAGCTCTGCCAGACGGAGGGTGCGATCCGCCCGGTACGGGGGCAGATAGTGCAGCCGCACCCCTGCCGCCGTCAGGTCGGCGATCCGCGCACCCAGGGTGTCCACAGGGGCGTGGAGCGAGATGCCCGCAGCCGCTGCCCTATCCCCGAGCAGAGGGTGGGGGCCATGCCACACCAGGTCGTCTGGGGTCTGAGGGGGGCCGAAGAGGACCTCCTCGCCATGGGGCAGAAGAAGCACCGCCAGGTCCGGCAGGTCCGCGCCGACAAAGTAAAGAAAGTGCGAGTCCTGGCGAAATGGGTACGGGTTGGCGAGGTAGTTCCGGGGCGTCTCCTGCTGGCCCAACAAGAGTATGGCGCCCTCTGGCACCGCGGCCCGCAGCGCGGCTCGCCGGGCGGTGTAGGTCTCTGGGTTCATGTGGCTCCTCCATGCACGTCGCACTATAAGCGCGCCCGACCCAGATCGCCAGGATCATCACAGGCGCTCACACAAGATCCACAGGTGATGGCCAGGACCAGCGGTGGGGCCCGATAGCGTGGGCCAGGAGGGGGCGGGTCAAAGGGGGATGAAGAAGGTGACCACCGCGCCCACTGTGAAGACCACCCCCACGGCGGCACGCTCGGAACGGCTCATGTCCCTGGATGTCTCCACCGTGGGGTTCCCGTCGTTCTCGTAGGTGTGTGCCTTGTCGAATAAGCCCTTGTAGAGCCAAAAATCCAGGCCCACAGCCACCCGCCGATGCACGAAGTACTGAGCGCCAAAACCAAACCCCAGCGCGAAGCCGTTCATCCAGGCGACATCGATCTGGTTTCTGTCGTCATTCTCCTGCTCGATCTGCATGCGCATGAAGCCGCTCACAACCCCCAACCAGGCCTCCAGGCGCCCCACTGGCAGGATCCCCCTCACCTCCGGCCCTACCACCATGGACCAGCCAAGATCGTAAAAACCGGGCAGGTTCCTGTCCGGCGCGCCGAACTGAAAGCCCATGTGGGCTCCCACCGAGAGGTAGCGCACCACCCTGAAGAGCACCTCCAGCTTGGTCTGGGCGGACATGTCCAGGCCGGCGCAGTACAGGTCCGTGCAGCCGCCCGCCCCCAGGCCCAGGGTAATGTCGAGACCGCGGTTTCGGCGCCGCGTCTGGGCCTCTGCCATGGGCGAGGTCAGCAGGGCTGTGCCAAGAGCAGCCACCGCCAGGATCGCTGCCAAAAGCGGCCGGGCCACAACCTTTCGAGCTCTCATGGGATCCCTCCTGTGGGTCGAAGGAACCAAGTATACGGCCCCACGGACGACTCCTCAACCACAGAGATGCACCGATGGTCCGATGGACCGGGCTCGCCTGGGATCTGCCACCAGGCTCGGGATCATCTTTGGCTCATGTCTCTGCGCCGAGGCGTGGTAGACAGTGGCGACCGCAGTGACACCCCCACGAGGAGACCATGACGACACCGAAAAAACCCAGCGACCCATCCTACGACTATGTGGATGAGCTAAATGGGCTCCGGGCTGGCTTCAACCGGGCCATGAATCTGCTCTTCAAGAGCGCCACCACCGAGAAGATCGTCGCCGAGATCCGAGTCGACGATCAGCACCTGCAGCCATACGGGCTGGTGCACGGCGGGGTCTACGCCGGCATGATCGAGACGGCGTGCTCCTCCGGGGCCGCCCTCAACGCCCTCGCCCGCGGGCAGTCCACCGTGGGCCTCGAAAACAGCACGTCGTTTCTGAGGGCGGTGCGCGGCGGCACCCTGACCGTGACCGCCGTGCCCCTGGCGCGAGGACGCCGCTCCCAGGTTTGGGAGGCTCGTGTCACCGACGACAAGGGGCGCCTCGCGGCGTCCGGGCGTGTGCGTCTGCTCTGCCTCGACGCCGGTGAGGAGGCAGGGGGCAAGACCGTGGCGCTCTCCGGAGAGGCCCTGTCGGGCATCGACCCATCCCCCAGGCGGTAGCTGCCCGGCCATCCCCCACCGGCAGCACCCAGGTGCCCAAACCCTACTGGGTGCCCCCCAGGATCCTGGAGAGCAGCCCGCCCTTGAGCTCCTTCTTGAGCCTTTGGGCAAAGACGAACCTGTTCCAGTAGCGCCCCAGGCGGCGACCGTTGATGAACACCGTGGGCGCCCGGGTGACCCCGACCTTGCTAGCCAGCGCCATGTCCTTGGCCACCAGCCCGGAGACGGCCGCGCTGCGCCAGTCTTTCTTGAAGCGTCGCAGGTCCAGCCCGGCTCGCTTCGCGTAGGACTTCATCCTGGATGGATAAAGGCGCCAGCGGTTCTTGAACAGCACCTTGGCCATCTTCCAGAACTTCCCCTGGAGGTTGGCAGCGTAAGCAGCCCTGGCCGCGCCCAGGGAGTAGCTGTAGTAGCGGCGCGGCAGCGCCTTGAACACCAACCGGACCCGCCTGGGGTGCTTCTTGCGAGCGGCCATGAGGTAGCCCCAGGCCGATGAGCTGCTGTAGTCGGTGAAGTCCAGGAAAGCCACCACCGTGACCCAGGCCGTGGCGGGTCCCTGGCTGGGAGAGCGCCCAGTGGGGAGAGAGCGGACCTTGGCGTACTTGGTCCCTCGCCCACGATGAGAGCCATACCGGCGACCGTACCTGCGCCAGGGCTTGTAGCGCTTCTTGGCCGCCTCCAGCATCTTCTTGTGCACCTGCACCGTGCTGAGACCCCTGCGGATCTGCGCCCGGGCGAGCTTGAGGTTTCGCTTCACCAGGGTGTCCAGGTAGCTCATGCGCGTGTAGCGGCTCACGTACAGGAGGTCCTTGCCGACCAGCAGCAGCACCGCCGAGTTGTAGGTGGGGACCCCAAGGCGCACCGCGAGACTCCGCTCGGCCGCGACGGCCTTGTGGTGCCTCCCCGAGCGCACCGCGTTGACCAGCCGCCGGACATCGACCCCCACGCTCCGGGCCACCTGTCTCACCTGGACCTCCGAGAGCCCGTACATGTTCCGCAGCCTGCACAGGGCGTCGTGGAGCTTCCAAAATAGCCGGTCACCGCCCTGGGAGAAGGCCTCCCTGGCCGCCAGCGCGGCGTAGTGCTCGGCCTTGTAGTAGCTCCCGTCCCGGAACTTGTTCATGAACTGCAGCCGCACCTTGCCCCGATAGCGCACGAGGAGCTGGCGCAGG
>JAJRWW010000155.1 GCA_024276595.1 Myxococcota bacterium | reverse complement strand
CTGCTTGCCCAGCGCGAGCCAGGTGGTGCGTCCAGAGGCCAGGTCGAGCACACCCAGCCTGACACGAGCATTGTTGGTGCCAGCGGAGGGGTAGCGCTGGCGGACGATCTTCGTGCCGGTGGCGCTTATCTCGGGGCGGCGCACCACCGTCACCTGGGACTCGTCCACCTCCGCGTAGGCGATGGCGCTGGAGTCCGGCGCCCACCAGTAACCGGTGAATCGATCCAGCTCCTCCTGGGCAACGAACTCCGCCACCCCGTTTCTCAACGTAGCCGTGGCGGTGCTCGTGAGTCTACGCTGCCGGCCGGTGGCCAGGTCCATGACCCAGAGCTCCCCGCCGCGAACGAAGGCAATGGACTTGCCGTCGGGGGCAGGCTTGGGGTCGAGCTCCCCCCCCGCCTTCTCCAGCAGCCGCCTGGTCTGTCCGGTCCGCAGGTCGTGCCAGAACAGAAGACCACCGACGGGCAGCAGGACTCCGCGCCCCGCCTTGTCCGGCAGGAATGTGCTTATCCCCAGGGCTCGCACTCGGCGTCGCTCCCTGGCGGCCTTTTGGGCCTCGGTGAGGGTCACCCGGCCCTTGGTTAGGAGGCTCGCGGCCGCCACTAGCAGGGCGGCCCTGCCAGATGATGGGTCCATGCGCCAAAGGTCCATGACCCGGGCGTCGGCCTTGCTGGGTCGCAAGAAGTAGAGGCTGCGCCCGTCCTCGGACCATTTTGGCTTGCCGGGAGGGCGCCCCGCGAGGCTCTTGGGCCCGAAGATGTCTTCCGGTTGGAGTAGCTTGCCAGCCCGCGGAGGCTGCCCATGGGCGGTGGCGCTCCTGGGTGGATCCGGGGGCTCCTGGCTGGGGCGCACCGGCTCGCAGGCCCAGAGGGGCAGAAGCAGCGGCGCCAGGAGGCATCCCAGCCGCACACCTCGAGAGAAGGGGCGAGCAGGGGACATGTGTCTGCCTTCCGAGGTCAGAGGGCCTGTACGGTCATCTCCACGCGGTCGTTGGGCATGTCCCTGGCGTCACGGGGCTGGCTCACAATCTGGTCGGCGACCTCCATGCCGCTGAGCACCACCCCGAAGGCGGTGTACTGCTTGTCCAAAAAGAGTGAGTCCTTCACCACCACGTAGAACTGGCTGCCCGCGCTGTTGGGATCGCTGGCCCGGGCCATGGAGAGGACCCCGCGGCGGTGCTGGGTGTCGTTGAACTCGGCGTCGATGTTGTACCCGGGACCGCCAGTGCCCGGGGCTCCGTTGGCGCCGGGCTTGGTGTTGGGGCAGCCCCCCTGGATCATGAAGCCGGGGATGACCCGGTGGAACGTGGTGCCGTCGTAGAAGCCCTTCTTCGCCAGGTCCAGGAAGTTCTTCACGTGGTTGGGGGCGATGTCATCGAAGAGCTCGACCGTGATGTCGCCGAACTTGGTCTTGATTACTGCTTGGGGTCTGGCCATTTTCGATCCTCCATTGGGGGGGTTCATCTTTTGGGGTTCGGATGATCTCTGCTCTGCGGCCACACCCTACTATAGAACCGCCCCGAGGCAAACACGCCCTGGCAGGGGCGGCGCTGTGTCTGTGCCCTTGGTGTATCTCCCCGGGGAAAAAGCCCTGCCCGGGCGGCGCTTGTGCTGGGGCACAGATGCGAGTATCTATCAGGGGCCATGACAGACGCTGAGGAGAAGCAGTTTCGCAAGGCTCCCCGGGCTCGGGCCCAGGTGAGGGTCAAGCTTTCGGCGGAGGCTCTCTCCGAGGCCGTCGGCGAGCTGTGGGCAACCACGAGGGATATTGGCTGGGGAGGTGCGTTCCTGCGCACCGACAGGGTCCTTGACGCTGGCACGCGGCTAACCCTCCAGGTGGAGGTGGGCGGCGCCCCGCTGGTGGTGGAGGCCGAGGTGAAGTGGTGCAGCCCTCCCGGCTCGAAGGAGCCGGGCATGGGCGTGAGCTACGTGGATCCCCCTGCCGAGGTGCGGCAGCGCCTGGTGGAGATCGCGGAGCGTGGGGAGCTCCCCATCTTCGAGCTGTACGAAGACTGAGATGCGCGATCTCGGGCGGAGGAGCCCGGGCTCGGGTCGGCGCGGGAGCTACTCCTTCAGCTCCATCCGGTAGCCAACGCCCCGCACGGTGACGATGCGGAAGGGTGAGCTGGGGGTCCAGCGGAGCTTCCTTTTCAGACTGGAGACGAAGTTGTCCACCGTGCGGGGATCCACGGCCAGGTCCTTGCCCCACACCTCATCCAGGATCTCCTGGCGCCTGAGGGCGGTGGAGTGGCGTCGCAGCAGAAAGCCGAGCAGGTCGAGCTCGGTGCGTGTCAGGGGGATCTCTTTGCCGGCGCCGTCGGTGACCCTGCGGGCGGCCATGTCAACGGTGAGCTCCCCCAGACGGACCCGCTCCTCGGGCCGGGCGCTGTGGCGCTTTAGCAGCGCTCGTACGCGAGCCAGCAGCTCGCGCAGCCTGTAGGGCTTGGCCAGGTAGTCGTCGGCGCCAGCGTCGAAGCCGCGCACCAGGTCGTCCTCCAGGGTGCGAGCGGTGAGCATCAGGATGGGCATCCTTAGCCCCTGCGCGCGGAGCTGCTCGCACAGGGAGTAGCCGGAGATGCCCGGGAGCATGATGTCTAGCACCAGCAGCGCGAACCGCTGCCGGGCGACCGCGTCCAGGGCCTCCTCCGCGGTGGCCACCGCTCGAACCCGGTAGCCCTCATCCTCCAGGTTGTCTCGCAGGCCCACTCGCAGGTTCTCGTCGTCCTCGACAATGAGAATGTCGACACCGTGGGCCATATGGGCGGGCGCTCGGTCATCACGCATCTGGGCTCCTCCCTGGAAAATCCAGCTCGAAGGTGGTTCCATGGGGTCCGCTCCGGGCGACCCGGATCTTGCCGCCGTGGAGCTTCATGATTCTGCGGCACATGGCCAGCCCCAGGCCGCTTCCCCGCACCCCCCGGCCCGTGGGATCGGGAGAGCGATAGAACTCATCGAAGATCTTCTCCCGCTCACGGGAGGGGATCCCCACCCCGTTGTCGGTGACGGAAAGCAGGGCTCGCCCCCTGGTTCTGCGCAGGTGGAAGGTGAGGACCACCGGGTCTGAGTTGTTGTACAGGCAGCCGTTGCGGGCCAGGTTCGCCAGCAGCAGGCGCAGCAGCTCGGGGTCTCCCCAGACAGCCTCTCCATCCAGAGCGTCGGCGCGGACTTCGACCCGGGCGGAGGTTGCGGAGGCGAGCTCCTCCTGCAGGTCACTCACCAGCTCGTCACAGGGCACGGCGCTGGGCCTGAGGGTGAAGCGGCCCCTGTCGATGCTGTTGAACGAGAGGATGTTCTCCACCAGGAAGATCAGCCCCTCGACGTCCTTGAGGATCCGGAGGGGGTACTGGCCCACCCTGGGGTCTCCCCCTGCGCGCCGTTGCATGGTCTCGGCCAGCAGCCTGATGGATGTCAAGGGGGTTCTCAGCTCGTGGGACACAGAGGCGACGAAGTCGCTCTTGAGCTGGAGGTAGCGGTGCCTCCGGTGCTGCAGGGACGCCGCGAGGATCACGATGACCAGCACCAGCAGACCCACGGACACGGTGAGCATGGTCTTGAGGCGAAAACGGGCAGAGATGCTCTTGTGCAGGGCCCTCCAGCGCGGCGAGCGCACCTGGAGGGAGACATCATCCAAGAGGCGCATTGCCCCGGAGGCGCTTTTCGTGACCGCGCCGGGCAGTGGCGGTGAGCCCTCACCGGGCCCAGCGCCAAGCACCACGCTGTCGGCTTCCGAGAGCAGGCCCATGCGCCGCATCCGCGCGGATATCCCCTCCACCACCTCGGGCAGCGACACCCGCACCCCAAAAAGTCGAGCCCCTGCCGGCTCCACGTAGTAGCTGCCCCCCAGGGCCAGGGCGGGTCCTGGTGGCGCGGGCCCGAGGGCCAGCGGGCGCCTGGGCGGGGCGCTGGCTCGGGCGCTGAAGTCATGGTGGGGCACCCCGTGGGCGCGGCACAGGGCCAGGATCCTGTCGCGGAGAAAGGAGAAGTCGCCCAAGGAGAAGCGCCCCTGGGCAAGGAGCAGGGAGCGCTGGAGTGACCGCATGTGCTGGCCCCTGTCCAGATCGAAGCCATCTCGCAGGAGCCTGCGCATGAGGGTCGGGTCCGGCCGTGAGAGCGCGGTGAAGAGGTCCAGCAGGGCGAGCATGTAGGGGATGTCCAGGGCAGAGGAGATGACATAGCTCGCCCGGTGGGTGAGCAGGTCCCTGAAGGCCGTCTCCAGCCCGTGGAGGTCCCCGGAGGTGACGGCGTCCACGAAGCGTCGGCGCAGGCCAAGGCGCTGGGCCCATGGGGACCCGGGCTCTCGAGGCGCCGGGTTGGTGTCAGGGCTGCGGAGGGTGGAGTACAGCTCCTTGGCAGGGAGCCCAGGTGCGGCGCGAAAACGGATTGGGCGGGGGAGAATCTGCTCGCCGCCCTCCACGAGCAGCAGGCGCTCATCATCCAGGAGGGGGTCCTTGGCCGCTCGCCGGATGAGTGAGCGTGTCGCTTCGAGCTGCCGTCCCAGCTCCTCGCGCAGGGCCTGGTGAGCGAGCTGGCGCAAGGCCCTGCGGCTGGCCTCCATCTGCTCCCGGGCCTGGTCCCGCTCCTGGGCGAAGATGGACTGAAGGGTGGCCAACCCCCACAGCAGCAAGGCGAAGCCGACCGTGAAGATGATCAGGGTGGGGAGCAGGCGACGAAGCATCGGGGAGATCTCGTGGGGGAGCCGGGGTGATGTCCTGTGGGGTCTCCGCACGTGGCGCGATCCTACCTGCGCACCGGCACGCGGTCGAAGGTCATGCGGGAGAGGGGTAGGTGGCGGGCGTAGCGGTCCCCCCGCCGGTCCAGCCCCTCGGCCGCGCGGATGAGCTTCTCCAGGGCGGCGAGCTCGGCCCTGGAGGACATGGAGCTGGTGGGTCGGATGGAGCGCAGCATCGCCCTGAGGCGGCCATAGGTCAGGTTGCGGGCCCAGTAGGAGCTCCGCAGCTTCTCGGCGAAGCCCGCGGCGACGACTGCCAGCCTCGTGGACGGAGAGGCCCGGGAGAGGGAGCTAAGCACGCTGGCGCGACCCAAGGTCAGGCGCAGGCTCTTTGTCCCCCCTGCACCTGCGCGCGGCCTGGGCAGCCGGTAGCGCACCCTCAGCTCCCCAAGCACGCTGCCCGAGGGACGCAGCTTCACCTCGTAAAGGGCCGTGAGAGACTCGCCCGCCGCCAGCCCGGATGCCTGGGCTCGTCCGCCGAGCCTTAGCTGGCGGTGCTTGAGGAGGCGGCCCTCGTACCCCAGGAGGCGAAAGCGCGACACGGCCCTCCTGCGGAAGCGTAGCTGGAGGATGATGTCCAGCGCCTCCAGGCGGGCCGAGGCCAGGAGCTCGTCTCCGAAGACACGCCGCGCCTCTCGGGCGCTGTCCACGTAGCGATACCTGCCCCCCACCAGGCGAGCGATCTGCTCCATGAGCCGGTCGTCGTAGAAGCCCATGCCGAAGCCAACGGCGAGGAGGGCCACTTCCTTGCTCAACAGAGCGCTCGCCGCCCTCAGGGCGGCCCTGGTGGCGGATGCGCCGCGGCTCGTGACCCCATCGGAGCAGATCACCACCATTCGCCGGCGACGAGCAGGGGCCCGGGTGGCCAGGCGGAAGGCGAGCTTCAAGCCTGCGATCAGGTTGCTCCCGCCGGCAGGGGTCAGGCCTCCGATGGCAGCGGCGATGGTGGCCCTCCGGCTGCCAGGGGTGGCCCGCAGGGCCACCCTGGCCCGGTCGGCAAAGGAGATGATCGTCACCCGGTCTGCTGGCAGGAGCTTGCTCGTGCCCAGGCGCAGGGCGCGTCTCACCTGGTGCAGGCGCCCCTTGCGGGCCATGGCGGCCGAGGTGTCCACCAGCAGGAGCAGGTGGATTGGGTCTCTTCTCCTGGTGGGGGCTCGGGCGGTCAGGCCAATGCGCAGCACGTGGTAGCCCCTGCGATTGGGGGATGGCACCAGCTCCACGCTGGCAGCGAGGGCGCTGCGCCTGGGCGGTCGGTAGCCGTAGGAGAAGGCGTTGACGAATTCCTCTGTTCGGATGGCCGCCTCTGGCGGGAGCTGGCCCCTGTCGAGGTAGCCCCTGGCGATGGCGAAGGAGGCCGTGTCCAGGTCTGCCCCAAAGGTGGAGAGCTGAGTCTGGGCTGTGTCGATGGTGGGGTTGACCCCCCAGTGCTTGAAGATCATCTGGCGGACCTTGGGTCGGGCCAGCACCCTGAGGTTGGCAAATGGGGATGGGGTTCTCCGGGAGCGCCTCGCGAGAGGCCTCCTGGAATGAGCCGGGCCGCGCGCGGGTGCGCCGCGGAGACCTCTGCGGTGTGCGCCGTCGCTTCTGGGCGGGAGGGGGTTGCTGCCCTTGGAGCCCCGACGACGGCTCCGAGCTGTCACGGCTGGCCCTTGCCCGATTCTCTGCTCTGCCCTGGCCGGGGCGGACATGGAGCCCTCTGAGGCAGCCTTTCGTGGGGCAGCAGACTGCTGGGGACTGTCCCCCCGCTGCTCCTTGCCACCAGAGCTGCAGCCTGTCCAGGGCCCGAGCGCCAGGGCCAGGGTCAAGGCCAGCGCCGAAGATCGGCGGCCAGAGGGCGACAGGGGGGGACCGTGCATTTCGTGCCTCCTGGTGGGCGGCTCCATGGCGATTATACGCGCGGCGGGCAAAAAGGGGCTCCTCCATGTCACAGGGAGAACACCCTCTGGTATGCTCATGGAGGTAACCCCCATCTTCACGCGAGGAGTCCAATGCGAGATCTGGTGATGAGCCTCTTGTTGCTCGTGCTCGGGGCGGCAGGATGCCCGGGCGACAGGGCCGGAGGCGGTGACGGGGCCGTGGACGGTGGCGAAGGCGATGGCCGGGTGGACGCCGCGGTGCCCAACTGCGTGGTGGATCCCCCCGGCCCGGCCGCTGCGCTGCGCCCAGGGCCGGACCCGGATGGGGGCTGGATCCTCATCGGGGGGCGCCGCATCACTCCGGTTGGGAGCCTCACGCCCCTCGACGGCTTCCCCCTGGGCTTGAAGGTGCTCCCCTCCGGGGACCACGCGGTGGTGACCGAGGCGGGCTTCGTTCGGCCCCACAGGTGGTGGCTGCTGGACGCGCACAACGGCGAGGTGCTGGCCAGCGAGACGGTGCCCGAGCTGTTTTACGGTGTGGAGGCCAGCTCGGACGGCTCCCGTATCTTCCTGGCCGGGGGCTCGACGAACACCGTGTACACCTTCTGGTTCGACGCCGCCACCGAGCTGCTCACCGCTGCAACGCCCATGGACACGGGGAGCGTGTTCCCCGGCAGCCTGGCGCTCTCGCCGGACGAGAGCGAGCTGCTGGTGGCCGACAACGAGGGCCGGGACGTGGTGGCCTACGACGTGAGCTCCGGGCTCGAGGTGGCGCGGGCGCGGGTGGGGGCAAACCCCTACCACATCACGGTGGACGCGGCGCGCAACCAGCTCGTGGTGTCCATCTGGTCGGAGGACTACGTGACCTTCGTGGATCTGGACGACTTCACGGTGACCGGCGAAGCGGAGACCGGGAAGAACCCCGAGGCCATGGTGCTGGATCCCTCTGGGAGCCTGCTATACGTGGCCAACTCCGACAGCGACACCGTGTCTGTGGTGGACCTGGCCTCTCGGACCACCCAGGAGACCTTCGCGGTGGGGGTGTGGACCGCCGCCCTGCGGGGCATCAGCCCCAACCACCTGGCCATCTCCGCGGACGGAGAGTCCCTGCTCGTGAGCGCCGCGGGGACCAACTCCGTGGAGGTCCTGGACCTGGTCACCCACGAGCACCTGGGCTCCATTCCCACCGCCTGGTACCCCACCTCCGTGGCGGTGTCGCCCGTCACCGGGGACCTGCTCATCGTCAACTCCAAGGGCGTGGGCGCTGGGCCCTCCTTGGGCTCCAGCCCCGGGGATCTCATGGCGGGCAACCTGCAGTTGACCCCTCTGCCCACGGACGCCGAGCTCGACACGGGCGCCGAGCAGGTGAGGGCCAACAACGAGCGCCCCAAGGGCTTTGAGCCCACCCTCACCTGCGACGGGGAGCCGGGAGTGTTCCCGGTCCCGGTGGTCCTGGGTGGCCCGACGCCCATCGAGCACGTCATGCTCCTGGTGAGGGAGAACAAGACCTACGACTCCGAGCTGGGAGACCTGGACATGCCAGATGCCGACGGAGACCCGTCCCTGGCCATCTTTGACGAGTGGATCACCCCCAACCTCCACGCCCTGGCCCGAAGCTTTGCCAACCTGGACAACTACTACACCAACGGCGAGGTGTCGCTGCAAGGGCACCACTGGCTCACGGGGATCATGAACAACGACTACTACGAGAAGACCGTTCCGGGGAGCTCCAGCGGCAGCCAGCGCTCCTACGCCGGCTACTCCGGGGGCATCCCAATCGGCTGGCCCGAGGGAGGGTTCATCTGGGGCTACCTCAAGGACATGGGGATCCAGTTCGTGAACTACGGGGAGGGTGACGGGTCCTTGGCGCATGACATGGAGGGGCTCGACATGGACTTCCCTGGCATCGTCTACAGCCTGGCCGACCTGGACGTGTACAAGGCATCCTACGTGGTCTCGCGCATCCAGGAGGGCTACATGCCCCAGTTCACCTTCCTGCTGCTGCCCAACAACCACACCCTGGGGGCGACCCCTGGCAAGCCCACACCCCAGTCCATGATCGCCGACAACGACCAGGCCACCGGGATGATAGTGGACGCGGTGAGCCACAGCCCGTTTTGGGAGCGCACGGTGATCTTCATCGTCGAGGACGACGCCCAGCAAGGGGGGGATCACGTGGAGACGCACCGCTCAATATGCCTGGTGGTGAGCCCCTGGGCCAGGCGGGGATACACCTCCCACGTGCACGGAGACATGCCGGCCCTGTGGGCCACCATCTGGCGGCTGCTGGGAGTGCCTCCCATGGGCATCTACGACGCCAACGGGGCCATCATGTATGACGCCTTCACCGCCACGCCGGACTACTCGCCCTACACCTACCTGGACCGGAACGTGCCCGAGACCTTCAACATGCCGGACGCCGTGGGCGCGTACCACTCGCTGGGCATGGACTTCTCCCGCCCGGATCAGGCCCGGGGCTTGCCGCGGCTCCTGTGGCGAGCCATCACCGGTCGCAGGCCCCCCTGGCCAGGGCTGCTGCTCCCCCGCCCGGAGCTGAGCCTGGATGGGGATGGGGATGGGGATTGACGAGGATGGGGATGGGGATTGACGAGGATGGGGATGGGGATTGATCGACCTGCCTTCGGGGGCGGACCTGTTTGGCGGGGTTCAGATCCTCAGAGGGACCTGAAGCCTGATTACAGTTTGCCTGGATTTGGCGCAGTTGGGTTCCACGCAGGTCACATCTACTCTACGGGGCCAACGGGAAGAAGCAGTCCAATACGTAGGGGTTCATCCGGCTACTGCCGGGAAAAGTCCCATCCAAGCTCATCTGCAAGCTCTGATAGTGGTCAAAAGCCCAATACATCCACTGGAGTTGGTTGATGGTAATACTCGATGTTTCCGAGCTGTCCAGATGCGTTACTTCCCCAGCACCAGACTAGCCCAAGAGTCCCAATTGCGCAGGAAAAGACTGTACCTGAGGACACGTGGCCTATGGAGGAGAGGGTGCCCGACCCCGATGGGTCGAGCACCAACTCAGGCAGGAGTGCATTTGAATAACCAGGACCAATACCGAGCTGTCCATATGAGTTGCTTCCCCAGCAAGAAACTGAGGAGTCTGAGGCAAGTGCGCAGGAATAATCATTGCCGGTGGAGATCTGAACCAGACTCTGAAGGCTGGATACAAGCACTGGAGAATAGCTATCTGCCATTCCCCCATATCCCAACCGCCCATACGATCCTCGTCCCCAACAGAACCCTTGCTGCTGTCCGCCCAGATCAGATAAAGCACAGGAGTGAGATTGGCCCGCCGAGACGGAGATGGCGTCTGAGAAAACGCCTAATCCGCCCTCTCCAACCACCTGAGCAGGTAAGAGGTGATCGACGGTGGTGTTATCACCAAGCTGGCCAGCATTGTTCCAGCCCCAGCACCAAGCGGTGCCGTCGATCCTCACGGCGCACGTGTGACTACTTGCTGCCGAGACGGCAACCACATCCGAGAGGAATCCGACACCACCGGCTCCACGCACCTGCACTGGCAGGTGCCGATCGACTGTGGAGTCATCGCCAAGTTGGCCGTAACTGTTTTTTCCCCAGCACCACAAAGATCCGTCGGTCCTCACGGCACAAGTGTGATAATATCCACATGATATATCCTGAACTGCGGTAAGCTCCCCAGCCCCTGCAGAATCCAGAACCTGCACCGGGACGAAAGCACTGGTTGTGGAACCGTCACCAAGCTGGCCCGTGCTGTTCAATCCCCAGCACCAGGCAGTGCTATCTGTCAGGACGGCGCAGGTGTGACCGCCGGTAGCAGATAATGCGACCACATCTTGGAGAAACCCTGGGCCTCCAGGACCACGTGTCTGTACCGGAAAAAAACTCCTCTCATTCGTATTGTCGCCAAGCTGGCCCGAGCTGTTGCTTCCCCAGCACCAGACCGTGTTGTCAGTTTTCAATGCACAACTGTGATTCGAGCCAGCCGTCACCTCGAGAACACCAGAGAGTGTGCCCTGTCCGCCGGGACCAGACACTGAGACTGGTTGAAACGCTTTCATACTCGTGCCCGCACCGAGCTGACCCCAGTTGTTGTGGCCCCAACAGCGAATGTTGCCAGTCGCGAGAATTGCGCACGTGTGACCCGGGCCGCCCACGGAGACAGCGAGACCAGTCGAAATATCGCTTACCGGCGAGGCAAACGTGCGAGCATCGTACGACCCGTCACCGAGCTGGCCATACAAGTTCTTACCCCAACACCAGATGGTGCCGTCCCCCTTCACTGCGCAGCAGTGATCAGCGGTCGAGATAGTCACCAGATCGGAAAGCGTACCGCCGCCTCCTGATGTGGTTACTTGAACTGGGACCAGTCGGTCGTCGAGCGTGTTGTCGCCAAGCTGGCCCGCGCTGTTGCTTCCCCAGCACCAGGCAGTACCATCCACTAGAAGCGCACAGGTATGAGTATAGCCAGCACCAACAGCCATGGCGTTGCTCAGAGTGGCCACAGGAACAGGCCAGGTTGAGTCCACGTTCGAGTTATTACCGAGCTGGCCAAATGCGTTGCGTCCCCAGCACCAGATCGAGCCATCGGTTTTCAAGGCACACGAATGATTCCTGCCTGCCGAGACAGCAATGACATTGCCCAGGGTTCCCACACCGCCGGCACCCACAACCTGAACGGGCTCGTGCCTTTCGGTGGTCGTGGAATCTCCGAGCTGGCCGAAGGTATTTCTTCCCCAGCACCAGACGGTACCGTCTAACTTGACTGCACACACGTGATTGTCCCCTCCAACTACCCGACCCATGGATATCGCAACTACATTTGAGAGATTGCCAGATCCCCCATCGCCCACTACCTGAACGGGGGTACGGCGTCTTGTGGTTGTGCCATCTCCAAGCTGACCCGCGGAGTTAATTCCCCAGCACCAGACGGTACCGTCGGACTTGACAGCGCAGGTACCCATTCCAGCAGCAGCGATGGCCACAACGTCCAATAGGTAGCCAATTCCTCCAGAACCCAGAACTTTCACCGGCGTGAAGTGATCCTCCATGGTGCCGACGCCGAGCTGGCCTTCATAGTTGTACCCCCAGCACCAGACCGTGCCGTCAGGCTTGATGGCGCAGGTGTGGTATTCGCCCGCGGCGATGGGCTGCTGCAAGCAGTCGGCCGGGCACGAGCCTGGCTCGCCCACGCCGCAGGTCCCATCGCCGCAGGTGGCGCAGGTGCTCGGGTCGGTCTGGCAGCCCGGGGTGCAGGTTAGCACGCCCCCGTCAAAGCCGCGGGCAGCGCACGAGTCGGCGCCAAAGTCCGCGCCATCGCACTGCTCGCCCTCGGTCGCATGGAGGATGCCATCTCCGCACCAACCCGCGGCCTCGCAGGATGCCAGGTCGTAGGTGCAGTCGGACTGGCACGAGAGGTTGCCACCGTAGTAGCCAGGGGCCAACGTGGCGCAGGTCTGGTTGCCAAGGTCTGCGCCGTCGCACTGGTCGTCGCCGTTGACCAGCCCGTCGCCGCACGAGTCGCACGTGGACAGGTCGTAGGTGCAGTCGCTCCCGCAAGAGAGGTTGCCGCCAGCAAAGCCCAGGGACGTGCAAGACGCGCCGGCCAGGTCGGCGCCATCGCACGCCTCGCCAGTGTCCCGCACCCCGTTGCCACAGGTGACCGGCGCATCGCAAGCGCTCGTGTCAAAGCCGCACTGGGCCGTGCACCCAAGCTGCCCTCCCGGGTAGCCAAGGCCCACGCACGTCTGGCCATCCAGGTCAGCGCCGTCGCACTGCTCCCCAAGACCTGGCTCGGCCTGGCCGTTGCCGCAATGCTCCACAGGCGTGCACCCGCTGGTGTCGTACAGGCACGACGGGCTGCACACGAGCACGCCACCGCCGTAGAGCTCCGGGTGCAGACCCTGGCACGTGGCGCCCCCGAGGTCGTTGCCGTCGCACTGCTCGCCGCTACCTGCTCCAGTGTCTACCACCCCGTCCCCGCAGCTCGCCGGAGCCAGACACCCGCTCGTGTCCAGCCGGCACTCGGCAGTGCAGTCCAGCATGCCCGTCATGGCGCCTCCAGTCAGGCTCGCGCAGTCCTGCCCTCCCAGGTCTGCGGTATCACACTCCTCCTCGGGATCTCGCACTCCATCGCCGCACTGGGTGCAGCCCCCAAGATCAAAGGTGCACCAACCCGTACAGGAGAGCTGCCCACCCACCATCCCCTGGCTCGCGCAGGTCTCGCCCAAAAGATCGGCCCCATCGCAATCTTCCCCTGGCTCAGAAACCCCGTTGCCACAAATGGAGTGACAAAACGACTCATCGTACACGCACGACACCGGGTCGCACCGCAAGGTGCCGTAGGCATAACCCAGCCCCTCGCAGGTCTCCCCACCCAGGTCGGTGCCCTCACAGGTCTCGGAACCCTCAATGACACCATTGCCGCAGGTGTGACAGCCCGAGGTGTTCAGGGTGCAGTCGCCCGCGCAGGTCACAAGACCGTGCTGCATCCCGGTCTCGCTGGAGCAGTTGGCGCCGCCCACGTCCAGCCCGTCGCACGCCTCGCCCGGCTCGCGTACGCCGTTGCCGCAGGTCGAGCACAGCGATGTGTCCAGCGTGCAGTCAGGTGCACACCTGAGCTCGCCCCCGGTGAACCCCTCGCCCGCGCAGTCGCTGCCGCCAAGATTTGCGCCATCGCACAGCTCGCTCGCATCCACCACCCCGTCGCCGCAGTAGGCGTGCCGGCAGTCGGTGCGACAGGCGTCAGGGTCGACGTCCGAGTTGGACGCCCCCTCGTCGCACTGCTCCCCCGGGCTCACCACCCCGTCGCCGCAGACGTCGGGGCTTGTGTTGACGTTGTTGTTTCCACCGCCACCGCTGTGGTCCCCGCAGGCCACAGATGCCAAGGCAAGAAGCAACACCGTTACGGACAAAAGATTCCTTGATAAACGGGACAAGATACCCTCCAATAACCGAGTTATTCTTTGAACCGCATCCCTCCGCTTCAAGGCCAATAAGCATATCACAAGAATACAAGAATCTCCCGGCTTGACCATGCCCGTGATCCAAACTCGGGGTGCGGATCCTCTGAGGGACCTGTTGCCAGAGCCCGGCTTGACGTGACGCTCAGATTTCTCCTCCAGCTCTCAGGTTAAATGTCTGAGGAACGACAAGGAGCTGGAGAATAATTGCCTAACGGATGATCACAGAGACATCCTGCAGCGTCATCGTCTAAGGTCACGATACTCTATCGACAGGGGATGGGACACTGGCTGCTCGCCTCGCAGGGCAGAGCGCTGGGCAAGTGCAAGGTAAAGACTCGGCCTGCGAGTGGGTACGTCTGAGAGCTGTATCCGGGCTGCAGGATATAGGTATAGGCAGTGCGACAATGTAGCTCTATATCGGTCGAGGAGAGGTGACCGCTCCCGGCCATTGCCACCCCAAGCTGCCCCTCTGGGGTGAGGCCCTGCAGAACCATAAGCGGCAGAGGGACTCCGCCCTGAGTGGGTTTATCCCAGTGCATGAGGTCCTCCACCGAGAGGCTGGATTGTTCCCAGATGTGGGAGCGGGGCGTGGCCAGGACCAGGTAGGCTGCTCCCGTACGGCGACCAGTGGTTCCGCTCAACGGGTCGTCAGCCCAAGGAGCACCCACGAGCAGGTCCGGGCGGTGATCGCCGCTTACGTCGAAGGAAGACAGGACCAAGCCAAAGCGAGAGTTGGCGGGGCCCTCTAGGACAGTGAAGTCTCCTGGCTCCGGAAGGCTTGCCAGGGAGTCTCGCTCGCGCTGGAAGAAGGACCCGCTAATGATTACCACCGACGATGGATCTCCTGCAGGTGTCCCTGGGCGCCCCAGGGCGGCCACCACCTCGGAGCGTCCGTCCGCGTCGAGATCCACAGTGGTTACAGTACCGCCCATGCCTGCCAGATAGTGAGTCGGGTCCACGGCCACCGTGAGCAGCCCCTCAGTGGGATTCGGGTGTGCCACGAGCGTTCGCTGTCCGCCCAGCGGAAGGACGTCCGGCCCGCCAAAGAGCACCGATATCCCTCCGCCACTCTCCTCATTGGCGGTCATACCCATGACCAAGTCGGGGTAACCGTCCCCGTCTACATCTCCTGCGGCTACGGAGACCCCCAGCCTGGCGCCCTTTGTCCAGGTGTCGATCTCTATGCTAGCCAAAGTCTGCACTCCCACGTCGTCGGGTTTACCCTCACCTTCGCCCCAGAACTCATCTCCTCCGCGCAGCACGTACACGGCTCCATGGCTGTCCCTTGTAGAGACCTTCTTGTATGGAGACGACACCACGAGATCGGCGTAGCCGTCCAGGTTCAGGTCCGCCACCGCCAGAGCGTAGCCAAAGTGGTCGCCCCTCTGCATGGCAATCTTGCCCTCAGCTCCCTTTATGAACTGCAAACGTTCCGCGGTATCACCTCCCACCTTCAAGATCTCGTGGAGCCCTCCAGGCAGGATGTAGCCCCCGTTTTCTCCACCAAAGAACACGTAAATGCCGCCTGCTTGCTCTCCAGTGTCGGTGTTTGTGGTCAGCCGGGGAGCCGCGATCACCAAATCAGCAGCGCCGTTGCCGTCGAAGTCTCCGGCTGCGAGGCCTGCTCCGAACCAGGAGCCCTGACTGGGATCTAGATCGTCATACCCACCGAAAAGGTACATCCCACCGAAGGGACTCGTGGAAAGCACAGATGAGCCAGAAAGCGGCCAGTCATGGATTGAGACCAGGCCATTCTTGTCCGCATCCGGACCCGAGGCGTCGAAGGCCGGCGCCCCGGGAAGGCCAATGGCGATCTCATCCAACCCATCACCATCCAGGTCGGCGGCGAGCAGGGTGCCTGCAAGCTCCGTAGCCCCCAGAGGGACATCCAGAGAGTACAGGCCATCCACAGTAGCTGCATAGGAAACCCAGACTTGCAGGCCCTGCTGGAGGACAACAGAGGCGTCGATCGAGGAGCTGTCCACCTCCACAGTCAGCGGCAATGGCAGACAGTTGTCATCGCAGCCCAGGGATGGATCGGCCTGGGCAGGGTCGCAGATCTCGCCGTTTAGGCGATCTGTGAACCCGTCCCCGCAGGTGGATACCTCACAGGAGAGCCCGCCAGCGCCGTCTTGCATGCAGACAGCGTGGGCCGCACCATCGGGGGCAACGCAAGGGTCGCCCTCGCGCTTCTCATCACAGTTAGAACGTGGCCTCACTGACATGGACTCATCAATGTAGCAGCCGCTGGGTGAGACAGCCCGTTGCCATCGCCCCTCCGCCAGAAGGGCGTCTCGGGCGCTCGCCCTGGGGCCGTAGGCTCGGATTGCCACCGTGAGGATCGCGGTCTGTCCTGCGGGCAGATTCTGCACATGGCGGCCCGGGTCTAGTAGGAAGGTGGCTTTGCCGTCCTGGAGGGGCGGGAAGGGCAGGACTCCCATGGTCTGAGTGAGGTACCTGTTGCCGAAAGGCTCTCCCGCCACGCCAGCGGCTTCAACGCGTGTCTCCACCTCAAGACGAGTGGCGCCGCTGGCGCCGCTGAAGGTCACGGTCAGCTCCACCTGAGCGGACTTGTCAGCGCACTGGTCCTCAAGACAGCCCGGGACTGTGGAAAGAATGGTCAGACACAGGCAGCAAACCGCAGTCGGAAACTTGGTCATGGGACTACCACCTTACGTTCAGGGCGTCATGCACGACGGGGATGCCCTTGAGCTGCCGCTCGTTGGGCTGTGTCGTGAATCCGACCACCATCCCAGTGGTGCCCGCCACTACCACGCCGATGGCGGTCCAAAACCACCAACGTTTCCAGACCGGCGTGCCCGACCGGACCACGACCTTGGTCTTGACCCTGATCCGGATCATAGTGATCTGAATCGAGCGGAATTGGGTTCTGGCAATGGAAATGTCTCGCTTGAAGGCGTGGTAGCCCTTTGCGATGGCTGTAATGTTGATCCGCCCAGGGGCGACGCGCACGGTTCGCGAAAACGGCGCCGTACCCAGCACCTTGCCGTTGAGCATGACCTCGGCACCATGGGGTCCTGAGATATCCACGCGGAGCTGTGCCAACAGCATTCTGAGGTTCCTCACCTCTGCGTGCACCTTTCGATACAGCACGCGATCCCTTGCCTTGACCGGCCTTGTGGGCACAGACTTGAGGTAGCGCTCGTAGTGCTCGAGGGCCTTGAGGTTGTTGCCAAGCCACTTGTAGCAGAGCGCGATACGCGTGTGGATCTTGGGGCTCGGATAGATCTTCAGCGCCCGCACGAACAGTGCCAGAGCCTGTTGGTAATAGCCTTCGTCAAACTTCGCGATGCCCTCTTTGAAAAGTACCTTCGCTCTGGCCTTGGTGCCCGATGTGCCGAGGGCCGCTCGACGCCCAGCCGCCCGAGGCCCAGATGCGGATCCCCCGGTGGGCGAGGCAATCGCCACTGCAGGCGCCACCGCAGGCGCTACCGCCTCCACCAGCGCTGGAAAGGCGAGCTCCAGGAAAGTAGGCCCCAAGACGACAAGAGCAATTCCAAGGCCACATCCTAGTAGCTGCCTCATGAACACGACAAACAACGAACTGGATACCTTGGTGCCACTGTTGAACATCACGATGTGATATAACTGACAATTTCGACGGAAAGCAACCCACAATCCACTGACCGGCGCTCACGACTCGTCATCATCCACTTGTCTGAAGTCCCATTGCAGTTGCGTCATCGGCCCCACAGACCATTGCCATCAAGGCGCTCACGACCAACAACGGTGCGCAATGGATAGCGCAGACCTTGCCGACGACGAGGATCTGGCAGCTCCTTCAACATCTGCTCGAAGAATGCAATGGCCTGCTCTTCGTTCTCTTTGGTGATCTTCTGAGCCTTGGTCATGCGGGCCATCTCGACCTCCAGAAAAGTCTGCTCTTGGCCCAGAGGATCATCGTTGAGCTGGCCCGTAAACCCCTGTCGGAGGATTGTATACAAGTGATCGCAATAATCCAGCTATTCGCACGCTTCGTGCATGGCCAGCTTCCCCATCTCGCAAACCGATGCGACCGCCCCGCCCCTTATTCCTCTATCCTCGGGCGTTGGTCTCCTATTGGGACGCATCTGCTAGAATGACCACTCATCCTCGGAGGTTGGTCATCTACGAGGGAGGCAACGACATGGACACCGCCTGCTGGCCCAGGGTTGCGCTTACTCAGTTGGCCTGTCCTCTTTGCTGGGCCTCCGGGCCCTGATGCTCCTCTGGGCCTCCAGTCTCTGCTGCTCCTCCGCTTCCCGCCCAGCGCCGCGCCCGCGTCCCCTTCGTGCCCGCTGTCCTGCCCCGGCGCTGGAACTCGATCGCCCTGGGGTTCAGAGGCTCACGGTTTCAATGGAGATCTTTCATGTGATATGCTTATTGGCCTTGAAGCGAAGGGATGCGGTTCAAAGAATAACTCGGTTATTGGAGGGTATCTTGTCCCGTTTATCAAGGAATCTTTTGTCCGTAACGGTGTTGCTTCTTGCCTTGGCATCTGTGGCCTGCGGGGACCACAGCGGTGGCGG
>JAJRWW010000154.1 GCA_024276595.1 Myxococcota bacterium | reverse complement strand
GTGCGGGCCGCCGCCTGCGTCATCCCTCCCTGGGGAGAGGAGCACTGGGCAGTGCTCGGGGGAGGGGCCTTCTGGAATGGCCGGGCGTCGAGGGTCTCGCAGACCTCGGCCCTGGAGCAGGCCTTCGTGGCCACGGGCTTCCCCTACGACGTAAAGGAGCGCGCCGAAAGTGGGCTGGATGCCTTCGGCCGCATGATCATGGCCACCCTGGCGGTGCGGCGGCCAGGGGCCGCGGTAGCGGACCTGTGCCTGCTGGCCACCGGCCGCTACGACGGGTTCTGGGAGCAGGGGCTCAAGCCCTGGGACACCGCCGCTGGCGTGCTCCTTGTCACAGAGGCCGGGGGGCGCGTCACCACCTACGATGGTGGGCAGTGGGCTGTCGACAGCCCAAGCATCCTGGCGACGAATGGCCCTCTGCACGACCCGATGATGCGCCTGCTGGCATCGGAGCAGTAGCAGAGGACCGAGGAGGAGGGGCTTGGCACGGCGTCGTCCGATCATTGTCTCCGCCTCCCGTCGTACAGACCTTCCCGGCTGGCACGCCGAGCGGCTGGCGGGGCGGCTGCGGGGACTGCTGGAGGAGCGCGGCCAGGAGGGGATCTACGGCGTGGTGCTCTGGACGCGCTTTCCAGCCTCGTTACTGCGTCCCCCTCTCCGTTCGCTCCTGGAGGATGACCTCTCGAACCTGGTGGTGAACCTGACCCTGACAGGCCTGGGAGGCTCGAGCCTGGAGCCGCGAGCCCCTCGGATGGAGGATGTGCTGCCCGTGCTCTCGGAGCTTCGGGACCTGCTGGGCGGTGCTGAGCGCATCCGTTGGCGCTTCGACCCGCTCATCCCCACCGGCGATCTGCTCGGACGTTTCTCTCTCCTGGCGGAGGAGCTCGTCGCTCTGGGCGTGCCCACATGCACCTTCGCCTTCCCCTCCATCAGGAGCTTGCGAGGGGACCTGGTGGGCCGCTATGGGGCACTCAACGTGCCGCAGTGGCCCCACGTGGAGGCCAGGGCAGCCTTTGTGCGTCGCATGGTGGCCATCTCGGAGCCCCTGGGGCTCCGGCTGCTCTCCTGCTCGCAGCCCGAGGTGTTGGGCTACCACCCGGCCGTGGGTCGAGCCCAGTGCATCCCGGCCGCCCTCCTGGAAGGCGGTCGCCCGGAGGGGCGCCCGCTCCCGCGGGGCAAGGACACAGCCCAGCGGCGACACTGCACCTGTCCTCCCAGCGTGGACCTGGGTGACTACAGGGCAGACACCTGCAAGAGCGGCTGTCTGTACTGCTACTCCACTTTGGGTGGCCCGGACGCGGGCGAGACCCTTCCGTGGTTTCTGCGGGGCAGGTGAGAGCCCTGGGCGACATGGCAGGGCGGTCGAGTTCTGAGACTGGCCGTCTTGCAAGGCCGTCTGCAGAGCCCTAGCGCAATCTGCCCAACGACGCCAGCGAATTCGGCGTCGGCATCCAGGTCGAGTGCGACGCCTGGACTAGCGTCTGCGGCAGCCTGGATCTGGAGCGCAGCGTGGTCGCGGCGAATACCGACGCCGGGATCGTGTTGTACGGCACTACCGCGACCCTCATCGACTCTGTCGTGCGGGGCACCTTACCCAACGCCGCCTACGTCTCGGGCGAGGGCATCTTCGCCGACACGGACGACGCCGCGGGCCAAGCCGGGACCCTGACCGTGATGCGCAGTCTGGTCGACGACAACACCAACAACGCCCTCGTGGTGCTCGGCGTGGAAACGGTTGTCCGCGAGTCGATCTTCCGGAGCACGTTGCCAAACGCCGATGGTAACTTCGGTCGCGGCATCGAGGCCCGCTGCCATCTCGCCAGCGGGTCCTGCGCGCCTCTGCACCTGGAATACAGCCTGGTGCTGGACAATGCCTCCGTGGGCATCGCGATCTTCGGCATCGACGCCACGGTGGTCGGCACGGCCGTGCTGGACACTCGCTCGGACGACGGTGGCCTCCTCGGCCGCGGTATCAACGTGCAGTGCCAGCCCGACGTCGACCCCGTCGGCCCCGGCGGCGCCTGCGGGCGCCTCACCCTCGACCGGACCCTCATCGCCCGAAGCCACGAGATGGGGCTGTTCATCGACGGCGCGCACACCCAGGTGACAGCCAGCGCGATGCGCGACACGGCCCCCCGGCCACTCGACGACGCCTTTGGTCTTGGTCTGTACGTCCAGTGCTCGGCCGAGCTCGGGCAGTGCGGTAGCCTCTCGGTCACAAACAGCCTCATCGCCGACAGCGACGAGTGCGGGATCTCGATCTACGGTGTGCCGACGAAGCTGCACGGCGTGGCCGTGCTGGACACGCAGCCCACTGCCCACCACGACTACCCGGGCGATTACGGCCAACCGCTGTACGCCGACTGCGACCCCGTCACCGGATCCTGCTCCACCCTGGACGCAACAAACTGTCGGCTTGCCGGCGGCGCCACCGCCGGGATTGTGCTGCGCGGCGTCTCGGGAACCCTGCTGGGCAGCACCATCGCTACCATCGTTGCCCAGCAGTCCGACGGGCGCTACGGATACGGCGTGCAGATCGAAGGCGAAGAGGATCCTTCCCAGACCGTGGTGAACGTCACGAGCTGCCTGATCGAAGGCGCCTCCCTGGCCGGGCTCTTTTTCGCCGGCGCCTCGGGCACCCTCCAGTCCTCCATCATCCGCGACGGCCAGTTCACCGTGGTCATGAACCAGGGCAGCCTGCCCAACATCCCGGACGACAACGCCCTCTCCGGCCTCTCCGGCCTCTCCGGCCTCGCCGAGTCCGAGCTCATGTGGACCAGCATGGACCCCTACCCGGCCCCGCCCCCAGCATTGCCCATGTCTCTCGGGGAATAGGCTATCGAAACGATGTCGTCAAGGGAGTAGAAGCACTCGCAGGGCCACGGAGCCAGCAAGGCTCACGATGAGTAGTGCCGCCACCGCCAGCCGGGTCACTTTGCGCGCGGTCTTCTGGATCAGCTTGATGAGCTTCTTGTCGACCTTCTTGGCCAGCTTGTCCTGCACCTGGATGAGATCCACTCCGCCGTGCTGGGCGTCCTCGTCGCGGAGCTCTTCGAGGGTGATTCGGTGCACCAGGCGGAGGCTGGCGGCGCGGATCTTTCGGGCCAGCCAGCCACGCACATCGGTTTGCGCCGACCGATCCGCCAGGACGCTGTCCACGGCTGCGGTAAGTCTCTCTTCAGCCTTTTGAAGAGGCAGCCGCTCGGCAACCTCGGCTGGACGACGACCTCGCTCGCCGTGCTCGTCCTCGGCGTGCACGTGCAACAGGCGGTCTAAGATCAGCTCCATGGAATGGCGACCGAGCTCACTCTGCTGCACGGCAGTGTTAAGGGCACCGGAGATGGCGCGCTTGGTCGCGACGATCCACCACACGGCGGCGCTACCGGCCAGCACCAGGAGGGCTACCAGGAGCATGGCCGCGCGGCCTGCTGCGTAGGTGATGGCGATGGAGCAAGCGAGGAGCAACCCGGTGAGCGCTCCCATCGCCAGGGTGGTCAACACGAAGGACTTGATTCCGGCGCCCGCCGATCTGGCGACGATCTTCAGTACCGCGCCCGCGCGCTCCTTCGCGTTCGTCATGAGCTCACCCCGTTTGTGTCCGCCGACCGTCGATGCGGCAGCGGCTGATGCCTTCGTAAGCGACTATAGCGACTATCCAGACTCGGTACGGCCGCGTCAAGCGCGGCAATTCTCGGAAAATAAACGCATGCAAGACCTTGACCCGCCGTCTTCGGACACGCGATACTGGCGATACTGTGAGTGATACTGGTAAAATAACTAACGAGGCTCCGCCTCAGATGGACGAGTTGTATAGGCAGTAACCTTCGCTCAACTCCTCCCTCATACTTGAGCGAAGGCCCAAAAGTCAGGATGATTCACATTAGCCACTAGACTCCCGAGGCCCGCCCGCCTACACTGCCGCCAATCATCAACGGGGGAGGCGATAACGTGAAGCATATCGTTTGTGGCCTTTGGGCTGTGCTTGCGTTTGGGTGCGCCGGCAAGGGTGAATCGAGCAGGCCCAAGACGGACCCCAACGCCCAAGACATCATAGACGTTGTGAAGCACTACCACCGCAAGGCTCACGCATTTGAGGAATTTACCATTGGGTTCGCGAAAACTGCCGACAGCGACGTTTTGGACCCAAAGAAACTTCACGAGGAAGTCTTGTTCACGTACGGGTTTCTTGACCGCGTCAATCGCAAGATACAAGTAACGCCCGGAGCAAAAACCCCCTGCGGGAGTAAGGTTGAAGCGGCCTTCAAGGAATACCTGCGCAGAGTGCTTGCCGACGCAACGCAATGGCGACGGTGGTACGATCGGCACAAGGCCATCCTGTCCAAGATCATGAAACGCAAAAAGGTTAACTTCGGTAAGGCCCGTGAAATCTGCGCCGACAGTAAGAAGTGCACTATCGAGCCCGTTTCGCTCGTCAGCTACAGTGTGATCAACAATGTGCTTTGCCCATCCCGGTACTTCGTGTGTACCAACGGTTTCGCGTGTCACTTTCCGCGAATCTACGGCGCGATCATTGGTCAACCTACGTCGGGCTACACTGTCCAGGTCAAGTCAACCGGCAGGGTCCTGTAGCGGTCCTGACGGATCCCCTCATTTCCTGACGTAGCGGGTTGCTCTCCGCCGAAAATGATA
The DNA here is from genome assembly GCA_024276595.1 of Myxococcota bacterium. Taxonomy (GTDB): domain Bacteria; phylum Myxococcota_A; class Polyangia; order HGW-17; family JAJRWW01; genus JAJRWW01. Next base: position 590 of record JAJRWW010000154.1, on the reverse strand, counting down.
ACATCAAAGATATCGGGAATTTTGGTCTTGTTGCCGTTGTTGGACGGGTATGAGCATCAAACGAGCAAAGAGAACCGCCAAGCAACTGCAACGCATTCGGCAACGGCGGAGACCCCAAGTGGCACCCAAGGACATCCACTCGTACGTTGAGGGCATCGTTGGCCCACACCTGCACGCCAAGCAGGTCCAGTCGTTGGCCAACGGCGTGGTGGGGACCATCCACAGTGTCTCGCTGGCCATCGCAGCCATAGGCACCGGGCTGGCCATGGCCGAGGGGCTGCTGCCCAAGCACGCCATCAAGCAGGTAGACCGACTTCTGAGCCTTTGGCGGCGGCGTCAGCGTGATCCACCCATTGGCGGTGAGGTGATCCAGTCTTTGCATGGGAGCGGCGGAGACCGGTGGCGGTGGGGGTGATCCACCTGGTGGCTGGGGAAAATGTGACGGCATGTGGGAGTTGGGAGACAATCTCGGCGTGGCGCCGAGAAAGGTCGGGGCTCGAAGTAACAGCTTCGAGCCCCGAAGGAGTCTGCTGCGGAAGACCGCGATGCAAACGATATATACAGCCGTGAGCATCGCACTTCCGGGGCGC
>JAJRWW010000153.1 GCA_024276595.1 Myxococcota bacterium | reverse complement strand
GGAGCTGGGGAGCTGGGGAGCTGGGGGCGCACAGGCTGGATCGGTGTCCGGCTCAGGCGCACGGGCGCGTGGCTTCCGCGTGGACCGCGTCGCCGGGAGCCCCCTTGTTTTCCAGCCGCTATTTCGTCTCGACCGGGCTCCGGTGGCGCGGTAGTATCCGACAAACAGCCCAGGAGCTGGCCAATCAGCCTACGAGGTGCGCTGCAATGAAGCTGTCGGGGAGCACGAAGATACACGAGCTGCTTACATCCTACCCGTTCTTGGAGGAGTTTCTCATCTCCTACAATCCCAAGTTCAAGCTGCTCGGGAACCGGGCCATGCGTGCCACGGTGGGCAGGGTGGCCAGCCTGAGGATGGTGGCTTCCACCGGGGAGGTGGACCTCGCTGAGCTGCTCGGGGCCATTGCCGAGAAGATCAGGGAGGAGAGCGGAGAGCAGGTGGTGATAGTGGATCACGGCGCCGAGGATGCGGAGCCGAGTCAGGAGCGCCTCGAGGTGCTCAAGCAGATCATCTCCGAGCTGCACGACGGCGGCGACGTGGAGGCGGCCCGGCAGAAGTTCGCCCTCGTCTTCAAGGACGTGGGGGTCGACGAGATCGCCGAGATGGAGCAGCAGCTCGTTCGAGATGGGCTGGCCGTGGAGGAGGTGCAGAGGCTGTGCGATGTCCACGCGGGCGCCTTCAAGCACATGCTGGACGAGCACGAGCAGGTGCAGGCCCCTGCGGGCCACCCGGTGGCCACATACCTCGCGGAGAACGAGGTCATCGTCGCCCGCGCGGAGCGACTGGGGGAGCTGGTTGGCTCCGCCGCCAAGGTCGAGGGTGCGGAGGCCGAGGCCGCCCTGCTCGCCGAGCTCGTCGAGGCCATGGAGGGGCTCTCCGGCATTGACAACCACTACGTTCGCAAGGAGAACCAGCTCTTTCCCCTGCTGGAGAGGCACGGCATAACCGGGCCCACACAGGTGATGTGGGGGGTCCACGACGAGATCCGGGCAGGGTTTGAGGCGCTGCGACGGGCCGTCTCGGACAAGGACCTGGGGCAGGTCTCCAGGCGCGGGCCCGAGGTGGTCCGGGGTATCTCCGAGATGGTTTACAAGGAGAACAAGATCCTCCTGCCCCTCTGCATGGAGAACCTCGACGAGGCCGAGTGGCAGGAGGTGCGGCGGGGTGAGGACGAGCTTGGCTACGCCTTTGCCGAGCCGGGGAAAGACTGGACCGTGGGTGGGGCCAGCGCCGGGGCGAGCCACCCGGGGGACAGGGAGGGGCTCCTGGACCTCGACACGGGCAGGCTCACGCTCGAGCAGATCAACCTGATGCTGACCCATCTCCCAGTGGACATCTCCTTCGTGGATGAGAACGACGAGGTCCGCTACTACTCCGCTGGCAAGGAGCGCCACTTCCCGCGCAGCCCTGCGGTCATCGGGCGAAAGGTGCAAAACTGTCATCCCCCTGGCAGCGTGAACGTGGTCCAGCGCATCCTGGAGTCGTTCCGCTCCGGCAAGAAGGACGTGGCGGACTTTTGGATTCATCACGGTGGGAAGCTCCTGTTCATCCGCTACTTTGCCATGCGCGATGGGCAGGGAGCCTACCGGGGCTGCCTGGAGGTAGGCCAGGACGTGACCGGTATCCGTGAGCTTCAGGGGGAGCAGAGGTTACTGGCCTGGGAGGACTGAGCACGGCGCCGGGCAGTCACCGCGACAGAGCCTCCTGGCGCGGGGCGCGTTGCTTCGTGAGGGTCACATGCCCAGGGAGGAGTGGACCATGAGTCAGACGGAAAAGAACCTGTACGAGGCATTCGTGGGCGAGGCCAAGGCGTCCCTGCGGCTGTGGGGTTTCGCGGAGAGGGCCGACCAAGAGGGCTATCAGGCGGTGGCCAGGCTCTTTCGCGCCATCGCCGCGGCGGCACGGATCCACGGCGTCAAGCACCTGCGACAGCTCCAGGTGATCGGCTCCACCGAGGAGAACCTGGAGGCCGCATTCGAAAGCGAGAGCACGGTCAGTGAGAACGTGTACCCGGCCATGATCGCCAAGGCGGAGGAGGAGGGCCACCAGGCGGCCGCGGTGGGCTTTTCCCACGCGAGGGACGCGGAGGAGGTTCACGCCCAGCTCTACAAGAAGGTGATCGGCCACATGGTGGCCGAGGAGGAGCCCACCTACCACGTGTGCAAGGTGTGCGGATACGTCGTGGATGGCGAGCCGCCGGACACCTGCCCTGTGTGCGGCGCGCCCAGGAAGCTCTTTTTCGAAGTGGAGTGATCCAGTGAATCCAATCAGTGAGCTCCTCGTGCTCCAGGCTGAGGAGGGGTACCTGGGCCGGGAGCCGCTCATGCAGCTCTCCCGGCGCCTGGGCTTGCCTCTCCACCGGCTCCAGGAGCTGGTCTCCTACTATCCCCACCTGCGAACCACACCACCTGCTCCGGTGACCGTGGAGGTGTGCCGGGATGTGGCTTGCTTCCTCAACGGTGCCGACGGCCTGGCGGGCCGGTTGGGCCACCTGGTGGAGGCTGCCGGAGGGCAGCGTGGGCAGGTGGAGGTGCGCGAGGTCTCCTGCCTGGGGTACTGCGACCTGGCCCCTGCCGCGCTGGTCAACGGCGTTCCCGTGCGACTGGAGCGAGTGGACGAGCTGGTCTCCCGGCTGGTCGAGGAGCAGCTCCCAGGGGCGCTGCCTCCACCGGACCGGAGCTGGGAGGCAGACCCTTACGGCGTCACGAGGGAGCGCTATGGCGCTGTGCGCAAGGTGGTGCACGCCTGGGACCGCCCATCCTCTCGGGACGCCATCATCGCCGAGCTGACAGACTCTGGCCTGCGAGGGATGGGGGGTGCGGGCTTTCCCACCGGTCGCAAGTGGGGGCTGGTGCGCGCCGCCGAGGCCAGCGAAAAGTACGTGGTGTGCAACGCTGACGAGAGCGAGCCAGGGACTTTCAAGGATCGAACCATCCTGGAGGAGCTGCCCCACCTGGTCATAGAGGGCATGGTGCTCGACGCCTTCACCGTCGGGGCGCGGCGGGGCTACGTGTACCTGCGGCACGAGTACGACGCCGCCCGCGTCGCCCTGGAGAGGGAGCTGGTCGAGGCTCGCGCCGCGGGCGCGTTGGGGGAGAACATCTTCGGCTCGGGGGTGAGCTTCGACATTGAGGTCTTCGTCTCCCCGGGCGGCTATGTCCTGGGAGAGGAGACGGCCCTGCTGGAGGCGCTCGAGGGCAAGCGCGGCGAGCCCAGGAACAAGCCCCCTTTCCCGGGCCAGGCTGGCCTCTGGGGCAAGCCAACGCTCATCAACAACGTGGAGACCCTCGCGTTCTCCCCAGGGATCGCCCTCGAGGGGGCGAGCTGGTGGAGGGCCCTGGGTCACGACGGTCGGGCTGGCCTGAAGTTCGTGTCTGTTTCCGGGCACGTGGAGAGGCCAGGGGTCTACCTCATCCCGGCGGGGATCCCCGTGTCGGAGATCCTGGCCCGCGCTGGCGGCGTCTTGGGGGGGCGGCAGCTAAAGGGCTTTGCGCCGGGCGGCGTCTCGTCGAACCTGCTTCCGGCCTCCGCTGCGGACACCCCCTTTGACTTTGACTCCATGGCCGCCGCCGGGTCCATGATGGGCTCAGGGGGGCTCGTGGTCATCGCCGAGCCCACCCCCATGCTGCCCCTGGTCACCAACATGGTGCGCTTCTTTCGGAACGAGTCCTGCGGCAAGTGCGTACCCTGCAGGGTGGGCTGCGAACGGGCCCTGGAGATGCTGGTCGGGGCGGCGACCGAGCCCATGGACCCCTTGCTCATCTCCCGGCTCCACCGGGTGCTCACGGAGGCGTCCATCTGCGGCCTGGGCCACGTGGCCCTCAACCCGCTGACCTCTGCCGCTCGACATTGGCCCGAGGAGATCCCAGTGGCGGCTGTCGATGAGAAAGGGGCTCTCCCATGAGGGACTCCATCCCGAGCGTGCGGCTCACGGTGGATGGCCGAGAGGTGGAGGTGGCCGAGGGGACAACGATCCTCCGGGCTGCCCGGGAGGTGGGGGTCCGTATCCCGGTGCTCTGCCACGACGACCGCCTGGAGCCGGTGGGTGTCTGCCGTCTGTGCCTCGTGGACGTGGGGGAGCGTAGGTTGACCCCGGCTTGCCACCGCCAGGTCGAGGAGGGCATGCGGGTGATCACCAGTGATCCGCGCATAGACGCCATCCGCCAGGACGTGCTCGCCCTGCTGGAGTCCGACCTTCCCGCGAGGAGATCTCCGCTGCCCAAGACCCGCCCGGAGGAGCTAGGACCCACGGTGGAGCGCCTTGGCCTGGGTTCCCTTGGGGAGATCCCCCGTGGTCCGGAGCGTCATGGGGGCCGCGCCGAGGACCGATCCCTGCCTGCCATCGCGGTGGATCATCGTCTCTGCATCCTCTGTGATCGTTGCGTTCGTGCTTGCAACGACGTGCAGCACAACCAGGTGCTCGGCCGCACCGGCAAGGGCTACCAGACTCGCGTTGGCTTCGACCTGGATGACCCCATGGGGAGCTCATCCTGTGTTGCCTGCGGCGAGTGCGAGAAGATGTGCCCCACCGGGGCGTTGAGCCTCAGCTCCCCCGCCGCCACGGCTCCAGGGGCTGGACAGACCGAGCCTGTCAGCTCGATCTGCCCCTACTGTGGCGTGGGGTGCTCGGTCACATACCACGTGGATCGGAGCTCCAATCGCGTTGTCTTTGCCGATGGCCGCCCCGGGCCTGTCAGCCACGAGCGCCTCTGCGTCAAGGGGCGCTTCGGCTTCGACTACGCCGCGCACCCCCACCGCCTGACAAGACCTCTGATCCGAAAGGAGTCTGCCTATCCCAAGGGCTCCCTGTCTCCCGAGACCCAGGGCCCCGACACCCCCAAGGGGCGCGGCCTCGTGGACTACGAGGCGGTGCTGCCACATTTTCGGGAGGCCTCATGGGAGGAGGCGCTGGACCTGGCCGCGGCCGGTCTGCGTGGGGTCAAGGAGCAGCACGGGCCCGAGGCCCTGGCCGGCTTCGGCAGCGCCAAGTGCTCCAATGAGGAGGCGTATCTCTTCCAAAGGCTCGTTCGGGCCGGCTTCGGAACCAACAACGTGGATCACTGCACCCGCCTCTGCCACGCTTCCTCGGTGGCGGCCCTCATGGAGACCATCGGCTCTGGTGCGGTGACCAACGTGTTCGGGGACGTGCGCAGGGCAGAGGTGGCGCTGGTGACGGGCTCCAACACCACCGCCAACCACCCAGTAGCGGCCACCTTCATCAAGGACGCCGTGGCCTCGGGAGGCACTCGGCTCATCGTGGTGGATCCGAGGCGTACCGACATTTGTGACTATGCAGATATCTTCTTGCAGATCCGCTCGGGGACCGACGTGGCTCTCTACAACGCCTGGATGAAGATCCTCATGGATGAGGACCTGCTGGACCACGCCTTCATCCAGCGGCGGACGACCGGCTTCCAGGAGCTGGCCGACCTGGTGGCCGGCTGCGACCTGGAGGCGGCCGCTCGCACCTGCGGTGTGGAGGCGGGGGCCATCCGGGAGGCCGCGTTGGCTTTTGGTCGTGCCTCCACTGCCATGGTCTTTTGGGGCATGGGGGTCAGCCAGCACACCCACGGCACCAACAACGCCCGCTGCCTGGTCTCCCTGATGCTGCTCACCGGGAACGTGGGTCGTCCAGGCACCGGGCTACACCCACTCCGAGGGCAGAACAACGTGCAGGGCGCCTCGGACGCCGGCCTCGTGCCCAACGTCTTCCCGGACTACCAGCCGGTGACAGACCCTGCCGCGCGGGCCAGGTTCGAGCAGGCCTGGGGTGCTCCCCTGAGCCCGGACCCCGGCCTCACGGTGGTGGAGATCGTCGCAGCCGCGGCGGCCAAGAAGATCCGCGGTATGTACATCATGGGGGAGAACCCCTTCGTCTCCGATCCGCACACCGCCAAGGTTCGCGCCGGCCTGTCGGCGCTGGACATCTTGGTGGTCCAGGACGTCTTCTTGACCGAGACCGCAGAGCTGGCGGACGTGATCCTTCCGGCGACCACTTTTTTCGAGAAAGGGGGCACCTTCACCAGCACCGACCGCAGGGTG
>JAJRWW010000152.1 GCA_024276595.1 Myxococcota bacterium | reverse complement strand
CGTGAGCCGTGAGCCGTGAGCCGTGAGCAAACCACCATTGGCAGGGTGCGTCGAGCCCTCCGAGCGCCCGTGTTTCGCTCCATACCCTGGGTCGTCTTCGGAGCGGTGTTCATCCCTGCCCTGCTCACCACCGTGGTGGGCATCGTGATCCTCGCCCTCGGGACGATCCCCCTTGGCGGCTCCATTGCACTGGGGGTGCTCACCATCTGCTTCGCCATCTTCGTGGTCTCGGGCGCCTCGGTGACCCTCTGGCTGCTGCGGCGCCAAAATGAGCTCACCCTCCTGCAGACAGAGTTCGTGGCCAACGTCTCCCACGAGCTGCGCACTCCCCTGGCGTCGATTCGCATGTTCGTCGAGACTCTGCGCATGGGCAGGGTCCGCTCCCCGAGAGAGACCGAGGAGTGCCTCGATGCCCTGGAGCAGGAGACCGCCCGCCTCTCCGACCTGGTCGAGCGTCTCCTGGCCTTCCGCACGTCGGAGCGCTGCGATCCCTTCTTGACGAATCGTGACAAGATTGCACCGGCCGATGCCCTCGACACCGCTCTGACACCCCTGTTGCGGCAACCAGACACCGGGAGACGCATCAGCCTCTCGGTGGAAGAGCGCCTCCCCAGGGTGGAGATACATCCCAGCGCCTTTTCCGAGGCCATCTCCAACCTGGTCCGCAACGCGCTCACCCACGGCGGTGACGGACCGGTGCTGGTGGCCGCTCGCGCCAGTGAAGGAGGCGTGACCTTCGAGGTGAAGGATCACGGTCCGGGAGTGGCGCCCAGAGAGGTGAAGAAGGTCTTCGAGCGATTCTACCGCGCCTCCACCACCACCGAGAGCAGGGTCCCTGGCTTTGGCCTGGGGCTCTCCATAGTGCAGCACTTCGCTCAGAGCCACGGAGGGAGGGCCACGGCGCAGAACCTGCAAGAGGGCGGCGCCCTGTTCTCCATCTGGCTTCCCGCGGCTCCTCAAGGCGCATCCTCTCGTGACGAGGTCTCCAGGTGAGCCCCCCCGAGGAGACGATCCTGGTCGTGGAGGACGACGGCGCCCTCGCCCAGGGGATTGGTCACAACCTGCGCTATGAGGGCTATCGAGTGCGCCTGGCCACCGATGGAAGGGATGGCCTCCGCATGGCCCTGGAGCATCCGCCGGACCTCATCGTGCTGGACGTGATGCTTCCAGGTCTTTCGGGCTTTGACGTGCTCCGGAGGCTGCGAGCAGAGGGGGTGGACTCGCAGGTCATACTCCTCACAGCCAAGGACCTGGAGGCCGACAAGGTCACCGGCCTGGAGCTGGGAGCGGACGACTACATGACCAAGCCCTTTGGCCTGCGGGAGCTCCTCGCCAGGGTCAACGCCGCCCTGCGCCGCCCACGCCAGGCCCGGGCCGCCCAGGCAAACAGGGTGGTCTCCTTCGGGGAGATCACCCTGCTTGTCGCCACCAGACAGGCCTTGCGGGCACAGGAGCCCCTCAAGATGACAGCAAGGGAGCTGGACCTGCTTCTCTTCTTGGCCGACCACCCGGAGCGGACATTCAGCCGCTCACAGCTCCTGGAGCGGGTCTGGGGCGAGGAGTACGAGGGCACCGGCCGAACGGTTGACAACTTCATCGCCAGGCTCCGAAAAAAGATCGAGCCAGACCCTGCCCACCCCACTCACCTTCAGACCGTGCACGGGTTGGGATACAGGTTCATGCCAAGGTGAGCCTCCTGTGCAGAGCATCACAGCAGACCCATACGAGGCCATCACCCGCTGGTACAAGCGCAGATTCTCGGTCCTTTGGAGCCATGTACCAGAGCTCGTCGCCATTCGCGCCGGCCTCCGGGAGGCCACGCAGCTCTCCCTGGAGCCTGCCCGCTTCGCGCGGGAGCAGGCGCGCCTCGAGGACTTCTGCCACAGGGCCGGGCTCGCACTGCAATCCTACCTCCGCCGTGGGATGGTCAAGGTGCTCATCTCCGCAAGGGCCATTCCAAACCTGGATCCGACGGACGAGCAGCGCCTGGGAGAGCTCTTTGGCTACCCCGCCTGCTGCGTGCGCAGGTTCGCCTCCCACCAGGCGCAGCCGCTGGAGCCATTCATCAACCACATGACCGCCCTGCTGGGCGGTCGCGACAGGGTGGACTTCCGCCTGAACCTCCTGCTGAGCTGCACCACGCTGCACCTGGTGCGCCACTTTCCCTGCCACCTGGGCTGCCAGAGCACCCTCGAGCAAGCCAGGCGACTCCTGGAGGCAATGGAGAGGCTCAACCCGAGACTCCATCGCCAGATCCTGCGTCACTGCCGTGCCCCGGCCCTGTACCTGGATGTTTGCGGCGCCGCCGTGTTCTTCCAGGGGGAGCGGCTCAATGATCGCGTTCGCTACAGGAGCTGCCACTGCCCCGTGCAGCCCAGGGGCCTCCTGGCCCTCTCCATGAACGCATCCGTCTCCGACTGCGACCTGGTGGATGAGCTGGTCCAGACCCTGCGCCTCGGAGACGAGCTCATTTGCAGGCCCAATGAGCTGCTGATCCTCCAGAGGGGCCAGTGGCTGGCCACATTTCCCCGTCCCAGCCACCTGGCCTGGCAGCTCATTTCATTTGTGTGAGGAGCTGCTGTCGGGCAAATGCCCGCCGAGAGACCTACACGGCGATCCAGATTAGCTACCCCTTTGCTAGAGCTCGCTGGCGGGATCTCTGGGGGCAGCTCCAGCCGAGCTGGCCAGGCAGGCGGCCAGCAATGCCAGTCACCCAGCGGGCCACAAGTGGGAAAGCCGCCGGCTCAGCTCCTCGGCCGCGGCGGGGACCCAGGACAGGAGGTGGAGACGCAGGTACTCCTCGCGCGCCCGGGCGATCTGCGCCACCTCGCCGTCCATTCCGTGCGTTCTTCTCGCGACCTCGAGCTGACAGAGGTACTGGAGCAGCTCGAGCTGGTGCCGCAGGTGGTCTGGAGGAGAGCCGTCTGCCGACCGGAGGTCAAGGCCGAACTGCTCGAAAAACTGCATGTTTCGCTGGCGCACGAGCCCTGGCGATTCCTGGCGATTCCAATGCGACTCGAGCAGCGGACAGGGCGGGTGGGGCATTCCAACGTCGAAGGTGGCGAGGAACTCCTCGTGGTAGTGATCATAGTCCAGGGGAGTCGCCACCTCGGCCGGCTCGGAGCCACACCGCTCGGCCAGGAGCGCACAGGCGTCCTGCACGGTCTCCAGGCTCAGCCATGCCCATTGCTCCGGTGACGGCGGACGGAACAGGTGGTGAAACAGCCGCCACGTGGCCTCCTCCTCTCGGAGACGCAGGGTCGGCTGATCCAGGCTGTCGGCGTCGGCTACCATATCTCGTACCACACGGTGAAGTACTTCAACCCGTCACGGTGACGACGCTTTCCGTCCCAGATGGCAAAGGACACCGGCGTCCTCGCGGGGACCTTGCCCACGGGGAGCACCACAACCCAGCCTTGGGATGTGCGTCTCGCCACACCCCCGAGCTTCTCTCGGCGCCTGAGGGTCGTGGTCCCGCGACCGGCAGCGCTCAGCTTCTGAAACCCGAGCCCTGCCCGCCAAAAGTACAGGTCAACCGGGGCACCCTTGTGCCCCATCATCAGCGATGGGTAGCTGTCGTGCGGCCCACGCTTGCGCGGGAGCATGACCGCGACTGCGTCGGCAAACCCAGACACCGACCGCGGGTGCCTCGAGTAGATCTTGGGGCTCCCCACGTCCGCGATACGTTTCGTGCGCTTGCTGGTGTCCTCGGTCGGATCGGTCCAGCTCAGCCGCACCATGACTTCGCCCCCGGTGAGCTTCACGAGTCGGACCGTCGCGCTGGGGCGGTGGCCATCATCCCGGTTGTGGCCGCCTGCGTACAGCGGTGGAGTCCGACTCAGGCGGAGCGGGATCTGCGGCGCCTTGCTCCACAGCGCGTGCCCGAGAGACAGCACCGCCTTTTGTGACGTGCCCTTGGGGGCGGCCAGGGGAGTGAGCTTGAGCACCGTCTGCTTCGTGGCACCCGTGGACAGGCCGGATCGGTGTGGCTTGCGAGCAATCGCCACCGCAATGAGCGCACCGAGCGCCACGGTCACGGCGCCGACGAGGATGAGTGATTCCTTATTCATGGTGCGACCTTCCTCCCTCACTTCCCCGATGCGCTGCGCTTCATGATATCGGGCCGCAGCGCGTAGCGAACGCTGTCGTTTCTGCCAATGAGCAGGTCCAGCACCTCGCTCCTTGAGCCTCGCTGCGCGCGGCGGAGCTCCCCCTCGAGGGATCGAACAACGTCCATCACCCGCGGGCCAAACAGGCGCTCGAGCACCTTCACCGGCAGACGCGGATCCTGCGAAACCGTGGCACGCGGGTGTCCAGCCTTGGGGGGGAGAAAGGGCGGCACGTAGTACACGTTCGGGCCAGTGCCCCTCTGCGGAAGCAGGCCGAGCGCCACCTTGTGCTGGACCACCAGCTTGTGCACGGGCGACTCCTGGTCATCCAGGATCCCCACGAAGCGGAGCCGGCCAGGGCACTGCGCTGCGCAGGCGTTGGGGCGTCCCTTCTCCAGCCGCGGATAGCAGAAGATGCACTTTTGGCTCATGGACTCCACCACGTTGAAGTAGAGCTTCTTGTAGGGGCAGGCGCGAATACAATGCCGATAACCCCGACAGCGCTCCTGATCCACCAGCACGATGCCATCCTCGGCGCGCTTGTAGATGGCCTTGCGCGGGCAGGCCTCCAGGCACGCCGGGTGGGTGCAGTGGTTGCAGATGCGCGGCAGGTAAAAGTGGTAGGGGTTCCTGGTGTCATCTCCGCCCATGTCCTCGTCGAAGTTAGGGCCGTAGTCGGCGAGCACGTGGGGCATCACGGGCTTTTTCGAACCACCGAAGAGCCGCTGGCCGTAGTCGTACTCGAGCGCCTCGCCGTAGTCTTCCAGGGGTGGCAGCTTGGACGGACGCAGGTTGCCGCGGACGTCGAATCCACCCCCCATGCGATCAAAGTTTCGCGGATAGCCCTGTCCAGGCCTGGTCTCGACATTGTTCCAGTACATGTACGCCATGCCATCGCCGTCGGTCCACTGCTTCTTGCAGGCCAGCGTGCACGTGTGACAGCCCAGGCACTTGTTGAGGTCCATGACCATGGCGTATTGGTGCTTCGACATCCTGCGCTCCCGAAGGCTACTTGAGCGCCTTCTTCTTGGCTGAGCTGGCCAGCGCGGCCACAGGGCCCGTGTACTTCTCGATGGTGACCTTTACGTCTCGGTTGTTCCCGGTGGGGCCCCAGTAGTTGAGCCTGAAGCTCAGGTGGCCGTACCCACCGATGAGCTGGGTGGGCTTGATCTTGATGTAGGTCAACGACTGCCACCCGCCCTTCTGAAACCCGAGAAACTTCTCCCAGCCGTGGTACATGGTAATTCGCCCGGGCTGCTCACCGGGACGTATCTTGACCTTGCACACGGCGGCCCCCTGGCCGTTGTGGATCTTGACCCAGTCGTTGTCGGCGACGCCATACTTCTTCGCGTCGGCCGTGCTTATGTAGGCCAGCGGCAACCCTCGCTGCAGGCGCAGCAGGTACCGATTGTCCCGCCAGGTGGAGTGGATGGACCAGCGGCCATGGGGAGTGTTCCAGTACAGCGGATACTGCGGGTCGTCCTGAGGATCCTTGTGCACTGGCAGCGTCTCGCCGAAGTCCACGTACCACGGGTGATCCACGTAGAACTGTTGGCGGCCGGTGAGCGTGCGCCAGGGGCGCTTCTTCTCCACCTGGTGGGTGAAGGGCGTGTAAGCCCGCCCCACCTCGATGTCACTGTTCCACGCCTTGGGGTCGGTAGCCACGAACCGGCGCGGGTGGTCCTGCAGGGACTGGTAGGTCATCCCCTTGGTCTCCGCCGAGTGCGACAGGATGAAGTTGGCCGCGTCCTCGTCGGTCTTTAGCTTACCGTCGTCTGACCAGTCCGCATAGAGCCTGGACAGATCCCGCTTCCAGCCCAGCTTCTTGTCCTCGAAGGGCTGGAGCTTCCGCTTCTTGATGACCTGCTCGATCTTCTGTGCGAGGGCCCCAAACACGTCCCAGTCGGTCTTGGACTCGTACAGTGGGTCCAGCACCTTGGAGAACGGATGAATGTAGCTGTGACAGTCCGTGGAGTTGATGTCCGTCTTCTCGTAGTAGCTGGCGGCCGGCAGCACCACGTCGCTATACAGCGCAGTGGTGTCCATGCGATAGTTGATATCGACGATGAGGTCGAGCTGCTTCCACAAAGACCTCAGGATCGCCTCGTTGCCCTTGGCCTGGTTCAGGTAGTTGGCTCGCCAGACGATGAGCGCACGAGGCTTGCGGGGCAGGTTGTGTAGCTGGCCAGCGTTCAAGGCCTGCCAGTTGTTTTCGGGCCAGAGCGGCATCCAGCCCTGGCGCACCGACTCGAGGATATAGTGCTCGATGGGCTTTCCGTTGATCCGATGCGGGTCCTGCATCTGGCTGTGGCAGTAGGTCCACATGGTCGTGTTCTGCCAGCGCTGCTTCTTCCCGCCCCGCGGGAAGGCCAGCGCCTTGAACCCGTGCTCGGGCCAGATTCGCTCCTGCCCCACGTAGTGGTTGAAGCCGCCGCCGTTCTTGCCCACATTACCGGTGAGCGCGACCACCAGGATCATCGCTCGATTGAGCAGGTCGTTGTGGTACCAGTGGTTCGTTCCGGCACCGTGGATGATCATCGCGGGCTTGCGTGTCGCGAAGTCGTGCACGAACTGCTTGACGTCGGCCTCGGACAGCCCGCAGCGCCTGGCCGCTCCGCTGATGGAGTACAGCGGCACGGACAGTTGCTTTTTGAGCCGCTCGAACACCGTGGTCACGCGCACGGGCTTGCCGTCGGCCAGCCGCACGGTCCATCGGCCCGTGAGCACGGGCTCGATGGAGCCCAGCTTCAGGGTCTTGTCCACGCTTCCCTGGCTCCCCGGAAGGGGTTTGGGGCCCTCGGTGCTCGCGTCCCAGCACAGGAAGGTCGCCTCGGTGAGCTTCGTCTTGGGCCCCAGGTCACTCATGCGCAGGAAACGCTGGTTGTCCTCGCGAACCAGGAGCGGCAGGTCAGTCTGCTCCTTGACGTAGGGCGCGTCGTATACCCCCTGCTCGATGAGGTACCGGCAAGTCGCAAGGGCGAGCACGGCGTCGGTGCCCGGCTTGATGGGCAGGTACTGGTCAGCGTGCACAGCGCTGGCGTTGTAGTCCGGCGACACACAGGCCACTCGAGCGCCGTGATAGCGGGCCTCCCAGGCGAAGTGAGCGTCGGGGATCCGGGTCTCGCTGATGTTTGAACCCCAGAGCACTATGAACTTCGAATTGAACCAGTCGGCGCACTCGCAGGCCTCGGTCTGCACTCCCCAGGTTATGGGCTGACCGGGGGGCAGGTCACAGTACCAATCGTAGAAAGAGCAGAACACCCCTCCGAGCAGGTGAGCCATCCTGCTGCCGGAGCAGAAGGAGACAGGCGACATGGCCGGGATCACCGAAAAAAATGTGTTCGTGTCGGGGCCGTGCTTGTAAATGTTGTCAACTAGCCGCTCGGCAACGTAGGCCAGGGCCTCGTCCCAGCTAGCCTTGCGCCAGCGCCCCTCACCGCGCTCGCCCGCACGGATCAGCGGGTACTTCACCCGCTGCGCCCCATACACGTACTCCACGTAGCAGGCCCCCTTCTGGCAGCCGCGCGGGTTGTAATCGGGGAGCTCGGCGTTGATGGGCGGGTAGTCAGCCGCCTGCTCCTCGCGGAGCATCACGCCGTTTTTGACGTACACTTTCCAGGAGCAGGAGCCCGTGCAGTTGACCGAGTGGGTAGACCGCCCCACCTTGTCCCAGGAAAACTGCCGACGGTACAGCTCCTCCCAGCCGCGATAGGGATATCGCTTGAGCGGGTCCACATCGGCGATCTCGAACTCTTGCAGTGCGCTCGCCTTGTCCGAGGAGAACAACGCGGCCAGCCCGGCGCCTCCTGCAACCTGAAGTAGCTGCCTGCGCGTCAGGCCCTGGCCGTCATTACGCTTGTCGTCGCCCTTGCTCACGGGGTCCTCCTGTTGGCAGAGCCGGATGCCACCTTCGCCCTGGGACGAACGCCGCCCCCAAGGGAGCGCACGAAGGCCACCAGGGCCTGGATCTGGGAAGGACGGTAGCTCCCCTGGTGTGTGCCCAGGAAGGCGGGCATGGCCGTGTCCGCACGACCATAGGCGATCGTCGCGTACAAAAAGCCGTCCGTCGCGCTGCCCTGGAAGACCCGGTTCGCCAGCGCAGGGCCGAGGCGCCCCTCGCCTCGCGGGCCGTGACAGCTAGCGCATTGCCTTGCGAAGATCGCAGCTCCCTGGGCAACATCACCGTGGATCACGAGGCCGGGATCCTTGGCCTGGGCGACGATCTTCGGCGGGAGGCGAACACCCGGCTCTACCTTGCGTCCGAGCAGGTAGCTCCGGATCTTGACCAGCTCGTTGTCTTTCAGCCCGCCTGCCCATGCCGCCATGGGTGTCCCCGGTCTGCCGCGCCGGATGGCGGCGTCCAGGTACTCCGGGGTCACGAGCTGCACAAAGGATGGCCCACGGATGGCGGGGATGAACCGCTGGTAGAAGGCGTCGTAGCGACCGTAGCTTCCGGTGTCGTGGCACGTGCCACAGTAACGCGCCACAAGCTGCTTGCCCGTCATCTCTGGCGGGTTTCTCAGGCGGTGCAGCTCCAGGTACTTGCCCGGAGAAAGGTACTTGGAGGGCAGGTCCCGGCGCTGAAGCGACAGGGTGTAGATGGTCAAGGCCTCGAGCTGCCCGGCCGCGAGGCGGGGCGGTGGCATCAGGCTGCCGGGGACGATGCGCTGCGGGTCCTGAAAGTGCTCGTAGATCCACCGGGCGAGGGTCTTGTCACCGCGCACATTCTTCATCGACACCTCTTGCGGCGCCTTCCAGCCTTCGCGCGTCAGCTCCGGGCCGAGGCTCCCCCCTCGTCCGTAGAGCTTGTGGCAGGAGACGCAGCCAAGCTCGCCAAAGAGCCGGTGGCCCCGGGCGTACTTCTCACCGCCAGCGCTGCGCACCTCGGCGGGGCTGTGGCATAGCCCACAGGAGGACTGCGTCAGGCCCCCGGGGAGCATGGGGTGGGGCCAGTGGTGGCCCACGGCCTTCGCCTCGGAGAAGACGAGCGCGCGCCCCTGACCCCGGTGGCAGATGGTGCAGCCGAACTTGCCGACCTCGTGCTGATTCAGATACGGGCCCGGGTGGACCTTGTGTGGGCTCTTCACGTCAGTCATGCGAGGATCGGTGATGCCGTTGTGACAAGACACGCAGCGATCCACCACGCCGAGCTCGGGGATCACGACCTGCCGGATCCGGATGTCGAAGTCCTGGTGCAGCTTCCGCCCGAGCTTTGTCTTGGCCTTCTTCTCGAGGATGTCGCGGTACTCGAGCTGGTAGCGGCGCCAGTCGGTGTACACGTTCTCCTTGAGGCCGGTCCACAGGAAGACGGCCAGCAGCAGGACACCGGTGAGCACCAGTCCCACCTGGAGCCGGTGATCCCTGGACCTGGCCTCCAGTTGGACCTGATCACGAACACGCTGTGCGTGGCTGCTCTTTTCGCTTTGCGCCATGTCGGTCCCTCAGTGCGTCGGCCAGGCAGACTTGCTCCAGTAGAAGTCCCAGTTGGGTCCCCGGAGCTCCGACCCCACGTAGGTGAGGACGAAGAAGCCCGCCAGGAAGCAGGTGAAGATGGCGATGGCCGCCATGCGCGTGGACCTGGTGGTCCGGAGCACCGCAAGGGACCAGGCCATGTAGGCCAGAGTCAACAGCGTCCCGGGGTTCACCAGGATGATCCAGATCTGGTTGATGTCCGGCACCCAGTTTCGGAGCCAGCCGTAGCTCACTGGAATCGCCACCGCGAGCGTCGCCATGACCACCCCGAAGACGAGGCTGTAGCCCGCAATGCGCTTGCCTCGAGCGCCGCTGAAGTACACGCCCGCCGGCTCCTTCTCCCGGTCCAGGTAGGGGATCAGCGCCAGACCCAACAACGCCACGCCAGGGATGACCATGCCACCCATGAAGGCGGAGTAGCTCACCAGCTCCTGCAGCCCCAGGAAGTACCAGGGCGCCTTGGCAGGGTTCTCTGGAATGGCGGCGTTGGCCGCCTCCTTGAGGGGCGCGTCGAAAAGCAGCCCCAGGACCATGCAGACCACCAGGGAAGCCACGAAGATGAGCACCTCTGCCCGCATGAGGTACGGCCAGCTCGGCACGGTGTCGGCGGGATCCAGGTTGGTGGCTGGTTTCCTGTCGCGAACCACGCACATCAGCCCGTAGGTCTTGGTGGGGGCCTGCTCGGGCTTCACCGCGGGGGAGCCCTTGGGCGCCGCACCCTTGCCGGCGTGCGTGACGTCGGCGTCAGGGCGAGCCAAACCGCCGTCCTTGCGAACGCGCCAGAAATGGACACCTAGCAGCAGGGCCATGAAGATGGGTAGCACCATCACGTGCAGGGCGTAAAACCGGATCAGCGCCTCGCCGCCCACGCCCCGGGATCCCAGCATGACCTCGCGCGTGAACCCACCCGGGTCCACGGACTGTGTGATGCCAAAGGCGTCGGTGAGCTCGCGAGCCGAGCCGGCAATGTTCGCGCCGATGGTCACGGCCCAGTAGGCGAGCTGATCCCAGGGCAGCAGGTATCCCGTGAACGACAACGCCAGCGTGGTCACCAGGAGCCCGATGCCGAGCAGCCAGTTGAGCTCCCGGGGTTGCTTGTAGGCGGCAGAGTAGAACACCCGCGCCATGTGCAGCAGCACGGCCACCACCATCAGGTGCGCCGCCCAGCGATGCACGTTGCGCATGATGCGACCGAGGGGCACCACGTAGTGGATGTCCTTGACGCTGTTGTAGGCCGTCTCCACCGACGGCTTGTAGTAAAACATCAGCAGGACGCCGGTCACCACGATGATGACGAACAGCGACAGGGTGAAGACCCCCAGCGCCATGGTGGCCGAAAAGCGCAACGACCGGATGTGGGTGCGCGTGGGGTGCAGGTGCAGAAACAAGTTGCTGAACACGGTCTGGGACCGCGCTCGATCCGTGTCCGGCTTGCCGTGGCGCACCAGCGACCCCCAGAAGGTCCACGGGAGCCGCTTCAGGTTCTGCCAGAAGGTGGTCTGCTCAGGCTGTCCCATGGGCTCTGTCACCCCCGATACCAGGTGTTGGGCTTGACTTCGCGGTTCGCGTCCACCATCAGGCTGCCGTCGGCGGCCTGCGAGACCTCCAACCAGAGCAGCGCGCGGGGGGCGGGCCCCCGGAGCACTCTGCCCTTGGGATCGAAGCGCGAGCCATGACACGGACAGTCGAAGCCCTTGTCGGCCGGCGCGACTATACAGCCCAGGTGCGTACACACCAGAGAGATCACCGCCACTCCCTCGGGCTCGGAGATCACGTAGATGCTGCGCTCAGGGACCACCTTGACCGTCCCGGGCGGGAACTCATCGGGCCGCCCGAGGCGAAACCTGGCCATGGGCTCAGGATAGACATAGGGCTTGAGCAACCGCACCATCCCAGCCAGGGCGCCAACGCCAGCAAGGGCCAGGGTACCCAGGCCAGCGATGCTCAGGAAGCTCCGCCGGGGCACAGGATCGGGCTTCAGTCGTTCTGACATGAGGGAACCTCCGTGAAGAACATCCGCTCCATGGTGATGGCGCCCGTAGGGCAGCGCTCGGCGCAGAGGGCGCAGCGAATGCAGCGGGTCTCGTCCTTGAGAATGGCCGACGCGTCCTTGGGGGCGGTGTCCTCCAGGAGGCGATCCAGCACCTCAGACACCCTGCCCTCCCGGACCAGCCGGTCCACGGACACGATACGCAGACACAGCTCGGGACACACGTCCACGCAACCGCCGCACAGGATGCACTTCTCGCCGTCGAAGATGGTGTTCACGCCGCAGTCGAGGCAGCGGCCGGCCTCACAGCGAGCCAGGGGCTCGTCGTAGCCCACCTCCACCTGCGCCCGGCGAGAGCGCAGTCGATCCTCCGGCGACGCCACCGGGATGGCCTGCCTCGGACGGCCCTCGTAGCCCTTCTCGCGCTGGTACTCGGGCAGCGCAAGATGCATCGTGGTCGCGTCGAACCGCAGGGCACGCCCGGTCGTCGACTCATAGATCGCCCGCGCGACGGCCTTGCCCGAAGCGATGGCGTGGATGATGAGCCCCGGCCCGCGGGCCAGATCGCCGGCCACGAACACGTCGTCGTGCGCAGTGCGCCCACTGTGGGCATCGCACTCGAGGCTGCCGCGACCCGTCAACGCCAACCCGTCCCGCTCGGAGTCCACGAAGGCCAGGTCCACCGCCTGCCCGATGGACAGCAGCACCGTGTCGCACTCGATGATCTGCTGCACGTCGTCGTCAAACATCGGGCTGAAGCGGTGCTCCTCGTCGTAGACGCGAAGGCACCGCTTGAAGCGCACCCCGGTCACGCGCCCCTCGTCGCTCGCCAGGATCTCCATGGGAGCCCAACCGTTCTCGCGTCGAACACCCTCCTCGTCGCCTTCGAGGATCTCCACGTCGTCCGCCGGCATCTCCTCCAGGCTCTCCAGCGAACAGAGGTGAACCGCCGTGACGCCGCTGTCCCGAAGGGCGGTCCGCGCCGCGTCCGAGGCTATCTGCCGTAGCGCCGTACGCCCCACGTCGTAGGCGACGTTGCCGCCGCCAATGACCACGACACGCTGGCCCAGGTTTGGCGGCTTGCCCAGGGAGGCGTCCCGTAGATACTCAACTCCCCCCAGCACACCGTCCGCGTCGGCCCCTGGCAGGTCCAGCTTTCGGGAGCGCCTGAGCCCCACGGCGATAACCACCGCATCATGCCGCTCCCGCAGCTCAGGCAGGGTCACGTCCCGGCCCACCTCACAGCCGGTCTCGGCTCGGGCGCCCAGCTCCTCGATGACCTGGATCTCAGCCTGGATCAGATCCCGCGGCAGGCGGTACTCGGGGATGCCCACGGCGAGCATGCCGCCCAGGACGTCCTCGGCCTCGTAGAGCGTTACGTCGAAGCCCAGCAAGAGCAGGTCGTGGGCCGCCGCCAGGCCCGCGGGCCCGCTGCCGATGATCCCAACGGACCTGCCCTCAACCGGAACGACCCTCTCCTTTAGGGTGGCCCGGAGAAGCTGCAGCAGCTCGTCCACGTCCTGGTTGGGGCGCTCCGGTAGCCGGCCCGCGGCGTCCTTCAAGACCTCAATGAGCCCTCGGCCGCCTTGCTCACGCGCTTCTGGGCCAAACTGGTCGCACACGAAGCGCTTCAGCGCACGGATCGAGATGGGCTGGTCGATGTCGCCGCGGCGACAGGCATCCTCGCAGGGCGCTCCGCAGACCCGCCCGCAGATGGACGCCAGCGGGTTCGGCCCGCGGGCGATCAAGTACGACAGCTCGTCCTGACCTTCGGCGATGGCGCGCACGTACCCGCGCGAGTCCGTGTGAACTGGACAGGCGTCTTGGCAGTTGATGAGCCGCTTCCAGTAGTCTAGGTCCGGGATCTCCACCTGGAGCTCGCCGCTCACAGCATCGGGAAATGCGCCCCGATCATCGCTCATTTGGGGCCCCCGATCACGTAAGACAGCGCGATGGCCCCCTCCGGGCAGAGATCCTCGCAGATCCCGCAGTAGGCACACAGCTCAGGGTGGATGAAGAACGGGCGACCGTCCTGCAGGATCACCGCCCCGGTGGGGCAATGCTCCACACACCGACCATGCCCCTGGCACCGGGCCAGGTCGATGCTGGGCAAGCTCCATTGCTGTTCGCCAGGTCTCTGCATGGCAACGACTCCGAGAAGAACCCTACCGCCTCCATGGCTGCCTGAATGTGACCCAGGTCCCACTGAAAAAACACTGGTTTCAGCGCCGAAGGCAATGTGACCTGCCGATTCGGCATTGGTCGTGCCCTACAGTAGCTCACGCCGCAGCCCCTCCGTGTCCAGGATGATGATGCGCTGGCGCTGCATGCTGATCAGCCCCTCGCGAATGAACCCTCTGAGCACGCGTCCGACAACCTCGCGTACCGACCCGATGCACGAGGCGATCTGCTCCTGGGTCCAGCGGATCGGTGCCTCACGCTCGCGCTGGTGCTCATCCATGAGGAACTGGGCCAGGCGGCCTCGAACGCTTCTCAGGCTCAGGTCCCGGGCCAGGCATACAACGTGACGCAGCTTGTCCGAGAGATCGTTTAGCACGGCGGTGGCCAGCACGGGATGGGTCACCGTTGTCTCTCGGAAGGCAGCAGGCTCGACGGCGATGACATCCACGGGGCCGATGGCCACCGCGCTGGCGGGCGCGTCGGAGCAGCTTGCGAACGCGCAGGGAAGATAGAACGACTCTCCCGGTCCGATGGTGAGCATGGTCTGTTCCCGACCCTCGGAGCAGGAGCGGTAGATGCGTACCCGGCCCGTGTGGACAAAGCATACAGGGGCCTGGTGTTCACCCTCCATCATGATGATCTGGCCGTCGGAGTAGCGGCTGAGTGTCGCGCTGTCCTGAATTGAGGCCAGCGCCTCCTCGGGCAGCCCGGCGAACAGATGTATGCCTGCCAGCTCGTGAGAAGAGACCCTCATTTCGTGCTTGCCTCCTGTGGGACGAGACCTCACGAGCAGGGTGCGCTCGGCAGACCGCCCCACGTTCCCCGACCTGGCACAGCCAGGAGCCAGGTGCCTTCCGCCGTTGGTGGCTGGCCAACGGCCATTGACCCAAGATCCGGACCTCCAGGCCAATGACCACACGATAAACCAAATCGTATTGACATTCGACCAGTGGCTCAAATATGAGGGAGGGGCGTTGGGGGCGACGGATTCTGGGGTCTCGCCCCCCTGGACCTGGCCCGCCCAAGGGGCTATACAGGGTGCTGTAGTGCCCCCGCCGGGGGCACCGGCTCCGCTGGCCCCCTGCGACCCCTT